>JALWCU010000122.1 GCA_027015275.1 Bacteroidales bacterium
CAAAAAAATTCCTTCTCGAACTGCTGAATACTGATTCTAAAACTCATTATTTCGACCTCTTTGTCGAGACAATGCGCATCGCCTATAGCGCTAATCCCATGAAAATAATCGACAATGCCCAGCAGCTGGCATCCTTAGACAAAGAAAAACTTAAGCAATTCCTCACATACAGCCTGCATTTCTTGCGACAGGCATTCATGATTAACCAAAATCTTAAACAAATATCGCAACTTACACAAAAAGAACTTAATTTTGCACAGAAGTTTGGCCGTTTCATCAACCGCAAAAACATCAACCAGTTTAGCTTTGAATTCTCCAAAGCTATCGCTGACATCGAAAGAAACGGCAACACCAGGCTTATTATACTTGACCTGCTGTTTACTTCATCAAAACTAATAAAAATAAAATAGGCTATGGAAGACCTAAACAAATATATACGCCTCACCCGTGGCTGCTCTGTTTACGCCGAAGAACAAGAAAACAAAAAATGTTATACCTATCAGACAGACCGTTTTAATGTCTTTGACTGGCTGGAAGATGTTCGGCCACCCAAAACACACATACCCGACATAGTCGAAGTTAGATTCAAGAACAATCGTGTAGATTTTTTTCGTAATGTCAATAAACTGCCACTTCAGCGCGGTGAACTCGTGGCTGTGGAAGCTTCGCCTGGACACGACCTGGGCGTGGTAGCCCTTACAGGTGAATTAGTATATAAACAGCTAAGAAAACTCGAAATACCACGCGACGCAGAATTTTATGTAGTCTATCGCAAGGCACGACCAAATGACATAGAAAAATGGATCAACGCTATAAAACGCGAACAACAAATACTTAAACGCGCCAAGGAAATTATCTTCGAAATGGGATTGAAAATGAAGCTTGGCGACGTGGAATTCCAGGGCGACGGCACTAAAGCAATTTTCTATTACACAGCCGACAATCGCGTTGACTTCCGTGAGCTTATCAAGGTTTATGCTTCAGAATTTCATATACGTGTAGAAATGCGCCAGATTGGCGCTAGACAAGAATCAGGTAAGCTCGGCGGCATCGGTAGCTGTGGGCGTGAGCTCTGCTGCATTACGTGGAAAAACAATTTCATTTCCGTTACTACAAATGCTGCACGTTTTCAGGAACTTTCTCTTAATCCTTCGAAACTGGCTGGCCAGTGCGGCAAGCTAAAATGTTGCCTCAATTATGAGCTTGACGCATATCTGGAAGCTCGTCGCAGTTTCCCAGACACTTCACTGCCACTGAAAACCAAGGAAGGTACTGCCTATTTCCAGAAAAGCGATGTGTTCAAACAAATTCTCTGGTATTCGTTTGATCCAGAAAATTCTGTTAACATGACGCCAGTGCCGATTGAACGCGTAGAGAGAATTATAAAAATGAACCGCAAAGGCAAAAAGCCTGATTCCCTGCTCGTGGACAATAAAGATGCCGTGGACATTATTAGCAACAAACATAACCTTAATCTAAAGGATCTGATTGCCAAGAATGACCTTAAGAACAAATAATGTCATGAAAAAATACCTGTTCTTTCTGCTACTTAGCCTGCTTTTTCTGTCATGCAAAAAAAACAACACTGTTTTTTCCGAAACATTTCCTCTGCATGGCCAATCATGGGATTATGATTCTTTGGTACAATTCCAGGTCAGGGTAGGGGACACATCAGGCTTATACCAAATATGGCTAAAATTCGACCATACAGAAAAATACCCTTATGCTAATCTGTGGATAAAATTTATTGTCATTGGACCAGACAGCACCGCAAGTGTGGATACCGTTAACATACCATTCCAAGACCCAGAGCATAGATGGCTCGGCATTGGTATAGGAAAAAATTGGTCATTAAAACAAATGTTTGCAGACTCGGTCAGATTCAAAAAAACTGGCACATATACTTTTCTTATTCAACATATTATGCGACCCGAGAAACTCAGCGATATAAAAAAAATCGGAATCATAATCAAAAAGCACTGAGATATGAGCAAGGGAAAATTACAGAAATTCGCAGAAATGGAACACTTTGAGAATGTTCTTCAGCCAAATATTAAGCAATATACCGAACAAGACTTTCCCAACAAAGGGAAATGGCGTCAAATCATGGGCACCAGTGGTAAAATAATCCTCGAATTGGGCTGCGGCAAAGGCGAATATACTATCGGACTTGCACAGAAATATCCACAGCACGGCTTCATTGGCATTGACATCAAAGGCGCACGAATATATACAGGCGCTAAAAAAGCCCTTGAACTGGGATTGAAAAATGTACTCTTTATCCGCACAAAAATAGATTTCCTAAAAACATTTTTCGCTGACTCTGAAGTCAATGAAATATGGCTGACTTTCCCAGACCCACAACGCAAGAAACAACGCAGACGCCTGCTAAATGCCAAATTTCTCAACATTTACCGCGATATTCTCGCCGACGATGGTCTGCTACACCTGAAGACAGACAATCCTAATCTCTATCAGTACACAATGAAAATGGCACAGTACAATGACATCGAGATAATTACTTCTACAGATGATCTGTATTCATCTTCTCTGGAAGGCGATGCCAAAGACATAAAGACCTACTATGAAAAAATGTTTCTTGAACAAGGCAAAAAAATAAACTATATTGAATTGAAGTTAAATAAAAACAAAGAATACAAAGAAATTCCAGAAAAATTCACCTGGAAAAAAACAAGTAAATATGCTTAAACGGCTCATTTATTTATCATTAGCTCTTAGTCTTCTATTTTTCACATCCTGTTCCACACAAAAAAACACTCTATTAACAAGGGCATATCACGACCTGACCGCACATTATAATGTTTTCTTTAATGCCAAGATGGCTATGCTCGATGCAAATAAACAAATCGAGACCAAATGCCAGATAAATTATTTCAATCTCTTGCCTGTTTTCCCTTACGAGTGTCCTGATGCTTCATCACTGGCTAAGGCTAAGCTCAACCGCGTACTAAAAAAAGCCGCTAAAACCATTCACGACCATTCTATAACAGCCAAACCCGAGTTCCGAAACTACAATAATCTATCACCCGCACAAATCGCATTTCTGAAAAAAAAAGAATACAACAAATGGGTGGACGACAGCTATCTGCTAATAGGTATAGCCAACCTATATAAAGGCGATATTTCCAAGAGTCAAAGAGCCCTGCACAAAATACTTGCTGATTTCAAACAAGCAAATACTCGTTTCGATGCCCAGCTCTGGTTAATAAGAACTTACATCATACAAAACCGTTATTTAGATGCCAAGAAAGCCCTTAAAGATCTGGAAGCAGACCCACGATGCCCCAGACGACTGAAAAAAGAAATTTTCCTGACGTGGGCTGATCTGTATATTCACACCCAGAATTATAACAAAGCCATCGACTACCTGACCAAAGCAATAAAACTAATAAAAAACCACCAGCAAAAAGCAAAATATACCTATCTACTCGCACAGCTCTATTTGCAAGAAAATAACAAGCAAAAAGCAGCTACTTTATTCAAAAAAGTACCAAAATACAACCCACCTTATGAGCTCGAATTCCACTCACAGCTTATGCAAGCTACTACTCTGTCTGGCTCACAAGGTACACACCAGATACAGCGTAAACTTCTGAAAATGCTCAATGACGAAAAAAACACAGAATACAAAGACAAAATCTATTATGCTCTCGGCCAGACCTATATCCAAAACAAAGATACTGCCCAAGCATTAAAATACTTCCGGATGGGCGCATCTCTTTCTCAGGATAATCTCAACAAAGCCCTTATTTACAACCAAATAGCAGACTTATACTTTAGTTCCAGAAAGTTTATTCTCTCAGGCGCATACTACGATTCTACGCTTCAGTTTTTGCCCAAGAATTACGACAACTATAACCAAATTAAGCTCAAATCTGCTAATCTTATCGAGCTGGCAAAAAACTACCAAATTATACAAACACAGGATAGCCTCATGCGCCTGGCACAGATGCCCAAAGATAAACTTAATTCTCTGATAGATAGTATTATCGCTGCTAAAAAAAGGCAACAGCAGAGTCAGGTATCAAGACCAACTTATGACCCATTTGACCAGGAAAGCCAACGTTATGCAGCTGGCATGCCCACAGCACAATCTCAGGGTGGCAAATGGTATTTTTACAACCCCGTACTGATAAGTCGTGGGCAACAACTTTTCCGCCAACGCTGGGGTAATCGCAGACTAGAAGACAACTGGCGACGCAAAAACAAAAGCGCAAT
>JALWCU010000123.1 GCA_027015275.1 Bacteroidales bacterium
TTTTTACTTTTCACATCAAAGATATAAATCTGCTTTTCCTCAATATTTCCTGTGCCAATACCCAATACATATACTTTCTTATCCCACAAACTCACTTGTGCATTAGCAATAGCCTGAAGGGAGTCGATAGTTCCGATAAGCGTTGCACTACCTTGATTATTAACAAAATAAACTTCTTCCTGCTTGCTATCATCATTCCATTTCAGTGTAACAAAAGTATTTTTGTCATACAGGCCAGCAATAAAGTTCATCGAAGGAATATGGATAATACTAGTTTGCTTGGAGGGAATATCAAATTTATAAATCTGGTCTCCCTGTCCGCTCAGGACATAAATACTGCTGTCAGAATATATCTCGCTGAAATTCAATATCATCTCTAATCCTTTGATGACACCATAGACTTTATTACTGTTGCTCTGAGTATTATAGCGCATGACCAGTTCCTTTCTGTTGCTCTCATCCCACTTTATATAATAGCAGTCAACGTTATCGTTGATGCTATCGACTATTCCAGTACTATCCGAAAATTTATTAGTAAAAAGATCAAACATACGCATGTCGGTTCTAAACAGCAAAGAGCGTCTCTTGTGCCCGAAAAGATTAATTTTCTGACAACTCGAAAACAGCATTAAACTTGCAAGCGCAATAAGCAAAACATACCTTTTCATTTTTCTGTGAATTTACAATTTGTTAAAATTTACTTCACAAACTGGTAAAAGGCAAGAGCAGATGAAAAAATTTCACATCCAATATTTTTTTGCTTCGCAAAATCGCCTTGCATGAGAATGCAAGGCGACCAATTGCTCGTCCCGGGCTGGACTTTATGGCATTAGCCAAGGCGTGAAAGCACGCCCCTATTATTTTACAGGAATATTCTTAGGTACAAGCCTGAGACTAGGTTGTAATGAAAATCTAAGCTAAAATATCCGGGAATCTTTTCGGTTTTCTGCTCATAGATAATATTATTAGGATTATTAAAATCAAAATATTCATAAGTCTGCTGGCCTGGGAAGAAATAATTTCCACCGCCATAAAAACTAACACTTCCACCTATGGCGATTTTGGGTAAAACAAAGAAATCAACTCCCAAAATACCTGTGATTCCTAGTCCAACGCCTCCACCATATTTAGTTGCTAATGTACGTGAACCAGACCTGGTAACATTACTAAAAGTACTTACTATTTTAAAAGAATTATAATTATTAATCGGTTCGATAGTATAACTTTGGTAGTTTACAGATTGCACTGTATCAATCTTAGAGAAATCATATCCTGGGGTGAACTTTGCTTGCGGTCCAAAAATATAACTCAAATTAGCCAGATAACCATAATACACCTGAAAGCGTCCTTTACTCTTTCGCCATTGCGTACCCATGCCAATTCTTAATCTGTAAAAGCTATAGGTCAGCTTATCTTTGACTTTATAATAATCAAATCTATGAGTAACCAAGGGATCAGTTATGAAAACAACAGCATCATAAAATTTTGTCTGGTGAGTGCCATAATAATCAAGTGAATAAATCCGTGCTTTATTATCTGTTACCATGTGCATAATAGAACGGAAAAAAGACAGCTGCAAAGGATTACTGAAATTATTATCAGAGCCAAACCTGACCAAATTGCCCACCAAATTGATAAAAGGCGAAGCACTCAAAGTAATAGCCCAATCACCTTTCTTTGGATACAATTTCTGATACTTATCACTGCTCTGTGCATGTAAGGAAGACAAGAACAGCCCCACTGACAAGATAACGAATAAAAATTTACGCATAACTAAAAAATTTTATGGTTTTATAGAAATATTCTCATATATAGGACAGAGCCGAGATCAAGCCCAAAGTTTAATCCAAAAAGTCCGGGTATTTTCTCAGTCTTTCTGTAATAGCTAATATTATCAGGATTGCTGAAATTAAAATATTCATAAGTCTCGCTTCCTGGCATAGTATAACTACCACTAATAGAGAAACTTACATTGCTACCAATTGCCAGCTTTGGCAAGACAAAAAAATCAACGCCTATCAGGCCAGTTGTACCCAGCAACAAGCGATCACCATTTTTACGTGAGAGCAAGCGACTTCCAAGATTTGTAAGTTGATAATTCGACGAGATAGAAACAGAATTGTCAGAATACGATACGCTGAAATTATGGACTGATACGAATGTCTCATCATTGATAGTACTGTAATCCAAAGCTGGATTTAATACTTCATGTCCGCCATAAGTATAGCCAATATTTATCAAATAGCCCCAATAGGTCTGAAAACGCTTTTTGCTCTTTCTCCACTGGGTACCTATCCCCAGCTTTAATCTATAATAATCAACTGTAAACCTATCATTATCATTGTAATACGAAGACAATGGCGTTGGCATGGTGCCAGTATAAATTTTAACCGGTGCTAAGACAGTCTTGTGGACACCAAAAATATCTATTGAATACATTCTTGCCTTATTATCTGAAATCATGTGTAGAATAGTGCTATTGATTTTCAGCCCCAATGGTGTATAAGAATTGTTAGTCGAAGCCCAATGCACCACATTATCAAATAAACCAATCAAAGGCAAAAGATCCACAGAAACACCCCAATCACCTTTCTGTGGGTAAAATTTTTGATATTTCAAGCTATCCTGTGCTTGAAGCGAGAAAAACAACAGTATCGAAAGTAGAACAAGTAAAAATTTACGCATAACCCGAAAATTTTTGATTTTGTCATACCTAAATATGATAAATCTTGTCTTTCTGAGCAAAGAACAATGATACTTCACGTTAAAGTAATTAGTTTTTTGTAAATTATAGATAGAATTTGCCTGTGCTGATTTTACCGCAAAACCTTATCAAAGAGGCTTTCTGAAAGTAAAAGTTTGTAGTTAGTGTATCTGCCTGATTAATAATATATTGTGTTTGTACTTTCATGCAGTTTACCTTGCAATTATATCTATTTTTTTGCAGTATTAGCACAAAAAATAAAATTAGAGTATTTTAAAGTCATATTTACAATATCAGTGTAAAATTTTTTTTGACGATAATGGGGAGAAAAACAAGCTCGTTGCAAAGGTTGCGTCTTCATGTTTCGCTTTTTGTGTCTTTGCTTTTGATAGCAGTGCTATGGATAATGTTTTTTATACAGCAGACTATGTGGCCTAGCATGTATCATTTGGGCGTGCTACCACGCACAGTTCGTGGATTAATTGGGATTATAACTGCTCCATTGGTACACGCAAATCTCAAACATTTATATTCCAATAGTATTCCTCTGTTTGTCTTGATGTTATCGCTTTTTTACTTCCATCCGCGTAATGCATGGAAGGTTTTGTTGGTCTCATGGATTGCTACTGGTTCGCTTGTATGGATAATTGGTCGAGAGAGCTATCACATAGGGGCAAGTGGGGTGGTATATGCTTTGACGAGTTTTCATTTTTTCTATGGTATTGCCAGCGGTAAAAAGCCGATGATTGCTTTGTCTCTGGTTGTTGTTTTTCTATATGGTAGTGCTATATGGGGTATGCTGCCGAGCTTTGCTTATGATGTATCGTGGGAGTCTCATCTGTCGGGGTATTTGACTGGTTTTGTCCTGGCACTCTTACAACCCGCCCCACCACCCCCACCGTCAGATGACAGCAAGAGCGATAAAAATGGCTTTTACCTCACTCCAGACGCGGATGTGGATATAGGTTATGAACAATGACTCTTGACATCATGGCTGATAGGTTTGCAGAATCTTAGAACTAAAAATTTATGATTTTGATTGAAGATGTGAGGCTAAAAAAGAATTTCATTTATTTGTTCCAAGTGCCTAATGCAGATTAGACCATAGGTCATTACGTCAAAATGTGTTGACAGATCCTTTACATAAAGCTATTTTTTTAGTATTTTAGATAAAACTATAAAAATTTTTACTATGAACAAGATTCTACTTATTAGCCTGATAGTCGTAAGTGTTACTTTCTTTGCCTGCAATCCCAAGGGCAAGAGTAATCAACAAAGCACACAAGAGACAGAGATTAAGGCAGACACAGTGTCTCACGTAAGTCAGTCCAACCAGCAGCCTGCTAGTGCGCAGCAGAGAGAGCAAAAGCCAGACTTGACTTATTCCTCTCAGCAGTTGTCCAGTAATAGGTTTCATTTTACGATATGGTTTCCAGATACTCCGTCTGTTCGTGTGGACACCTTTGTTGAGTCTGGCCACAAAATAGCCAATTACAC
>JALWCU010000124.1 GCA_027015275.1 Bacteroidales bacterium
AAAAGGATTGAGTATATAAGGTAAGAGCAAAAGTGATAAAAGATGGAAAGGTGATATCAGAATCAATGATAACGTTAAGAGTATGAGATAAATCAAAAAATTTATTACTTTCTGAATTAATTAAAAAGGATACTGACGAGGATTGAATTTCAGATGATGAAGATGCTTGTCCAAATGTTCCAGAAAATTACAATTGAGTTAATGATAAAGATGGTTGTCCAGAACTAGAAATTTCGAAAGATGTAGAAGAGCCTCAGTTGAAAGTTGTTTGATGTAATACCTGTCCATGTCAGTTTGCAGATTACTCTTCTCCATTTGTACCTGGCTTAAATATACAAGCTTACTTAGTAAATCCTTTAAATTATGTAAATATATATGCAAAATCGTCGTCTTATTTAGTTAAATAATTTTTATATCTTTTACGCTATCTAGATTTATTGCTTTTAGCTTCTGGTTTATTTTTTCCAGAAGTTTTTTTTTATGTAAAAATAAACGGATTATAATATGAAAAACAAATTACTCAACAGTATTTTATTAATCATAACTGTATTTATCAATCTTGTTAGCAATCAGGCTTTTGCTCAGGATAGTACTGCGATAAAGTTGAATATAAAAGCAGGTGCTGATATAGTGAGTCGTTATGTTTGGCGTGGGACGCAATATGGTGGTAATTCTCCTAGCGTGCAGCCGTCTATAACTCTAAACTACAATAATTTTGAAATAGGTGCTTGGGGTGCTTATTCTGTAGGCGGTATTAATACATCGCAGGAAATGGATTTGCATATTAGTTACACCTTCCTAAAAGATATGTTTACCGCAACAGTTACTGATTATTTCTTTCCTGATAACAGCATTAATTACAATTATTTTAATTATGGTAAAACGACCTCACATGTATATGAGGCTGGCTTATCATTCAATGGAACAGGGCAAATACCTTTAAGTTTTAGTGCTTATGTTAACTTTTATGGTGCAGATGCACCGACGATTGGTAGTAATCCGGCGGATACAACTACTTTTAATCAAAAAATTGGTATTCAGTATTCAAACTATTTCGAAATAGATTATTCGAACTCATTAAACAAGATTGACTATAATATTTTTATAGGCTTTACACTAAATTCACCGAAAAAAGCTGATCCTAACACTGGCTATATTGGTGAAAGTGGATTTTATGGTAATGGTCCCGGTGTTGTCAATCTTGGTATCACAACGAGTAAACCGATAAAAATATCAAATGATTTTTCATTACCTGTTTCGGTATCATTAATCACAAATCCGCAAGCTCGTAAAGTCTTTTTAACCTTTGGAATATCATTTTAAACTTTAGTACTAAACAATAAAATTAAATCATTATGGCATTTGACACAGGTACTACAACTTTCATGATTTTATCAACAAGTTTGGTAATGTTGATGACGCCGGGATTGGCTTTCTTTTACGGTGGATTGGCCAGTAAAAGAAATATTCTCGGAATTATGATCCAAACATTTGTTTCTTTGGGAATCACGACAGTTTTATGGATTAGCTTTGGCTATTCTCTCTGCTTTAGTGGTGGCGAAGGAGCGATAATAGGGAATTTTCATCACGCGTTCTTGAATGGGATCCCATTCTCGCAGGCTTTTAAGACTGAACACGGACAATATCCGACGTTTATCTTCATTGCATATCAAATGATGTTTGCAATTATCACTCCTGCTTTGATTACGGGCGCTTTTATTAACCGTGTAACATTCAAAGCTTATCTTTGGTTTCTTGTTGTTTGGCAAATATTTGTTTATTATCCTTTCGTCCACATGGTTTGGGGCGGTGGTTTACTTGCTAAATGGGGCGTTGAAGACTTCGCAGGTGGTCTTGTAGTTCATGCATTAGCCGGTTTTGCTGCTTTGGCTTCAGTATTTTATGTTGGTAAAAGAAAAGTTGATACCCAGGCTCCACCTAATAGTATCCCTCTGGTTGCAATTGGTGCTGGATTATTATGGTTTGGTTGGTATGGTTTTAATGCGGGAAGCGAACTACGTGTAGATGATATAACAACTCTTGCTTTCTTAAATACAGATGTTGCAGCTTCATTTGCTCTGGTTACATGGTTGATTATTGAATGGTTGCATGTTGGTAAACCTAAATTTGTTGGTATATTGACAGGTTCTGTTGCAGGTCTGGCCACCATTACTCCTGCTGCCGGATTTGTTCCAACTTGGGCTGCTATCCTAATTGGCATTACTGCTTCTTCGGTTGCTTATTTAGCCGTTCAGTGGAAGAACAAAAAAGGTTGGGATGATGCTCTTGATGTTTGGGGCGTTCATGGCATGGGAGGCGTCACTGGTATGATATTACTCGGTGTTTTCGCTTCTGCAAGTATAAATGGACAGAACGGCCTTATACATGGTAATGTAAGTTTCTTCCTTAAAGAAACTGTTTCTGTTCTTGTGGGTGCTATTTATGCTTTCGTGTTTACTTATGTTATGTTAGCTGTTATAAATAAGATAACTCCGGTCAGAGTAAGCGAAGAGGAAGAAAAAGAAGGTCTTGATGTTGCTATTCTTGGTGAGAAAGCTTATGACGAAGGCTCTTTATAAAATAATATTGTTTACATACAAAAAGAACTCGGAGGAATCCTCCGAGTTCTTTTTGTATATTCAGCTAATACAAATTTATGTCAATATAGCTCAATAATAACGGCTGTACAATCAATATAGGACATTTTATTGTCCTATTTGTCATTATACAATAAGACTTAAAATAAAAGGTATTTGGTGTAACTTGTCCGATTTTACAGGCACACTAAATGGTGCTAGTATAAAATTAATTTTTATTTGGTATGGCACGATTAGTTGTATAATTTATTGTTAATAAATCTGTTATCTGTCTTTTTGCTATGAACTTTTTATTTTTTAGAGTAGAGAGAAAAATGTTTTTGACTCAATTTGTATTTTTAGCTATTCACAAGGCAAGCAGGTAGTTATTTTTTTCTGAATGCAGCTATTTTTTTGTAAAACAAAAGATTTATTATCTTTAAAACAAATCTTAAAAACCATTTACAATGTTTCCCAAAGATGTTTATATAAATAGGCGTAACAGGCTTAAAGACCTGATGCAGGATTACGGTGGAATATTGCTTTTCCTTGGTAATCATGATGTTCCGTTTAATTATCCGGCCAATATTTATCCTTTTCGTCAGGACAGTAGTTTCCTATACTTTTTTGGATTAGACCAACCTGGCTTGGCTGCTATAATTGACCTTGACACAGGTGATGAAATAATTTTTGGACAAGAGCTGACTATGGATGATATTATCTGGATGGGTAATCAGCCCTCACTCAAGGATTTGGCAGCACTTGTTGGTGTAGAAAAGACTATGGATATAGCCAGTCTTTTAGTTGTCCTCGACAAAGCTATAAAGCAAAAGAGGCCTGTTCATTTCTTGCCACCATATAGGGGCGAGACAAAGCATTGGATAGAGCAGTTACTGGGTATAGATTATGATTTGGCTGTGCATTATGCTTCTGAGCCTATGATAAAGGCAGTTGTATCTCTACGTGAAGTAAAGGACGAATACGAAATCGCTGAGATAGAGCGCATGGAAGATGTTGCTAATAAGATGCATACTACGGCTATGAAAATGGCTAAGCCTGGTGTGAAGGAGCAGGAAATAGCAGGCGCTATTCAGGGTATCTGTCTTTCGCATGAAGGGCCTGTCTCTTTTCCAGTTATAGTTACTATTAATGGTCAGACACTTCACAATGAATCTTATGATAATATTCTCCAGCAAGGGCGTATGTTAATTGTCGATGCTGGTGCAGAGTCTGCTCTTCATTACGCAAGTGATATTACACGTAGTACGCCGGTAGGAGGTAAGTTTAACCAGAGGCAAAAGGATATTTATCAGATAGTGCTTGATGCTAATAAGGCTGGTATTGAAGCAATTAAACCTGGCAAGCCATACAAGGAGGTACATCTGCTCGCATGCCGTATTATTGCGCAGGAGCTCAAAGATTTGGGGCTGATGAAGGGCAATGTTGATGATATAGTTGAGCAGGGTGCACATGCTTTGTTTATGCCGCATGGATTAGGGCACATGATGGGCCTGGATGTCCATGATATGGAAGGTCTGGGAGAAGATTATGTTGGATATACAGAAACCATGAAGCGCTCGGAGCAGTTCGGATTGGCATTTTTACGTTTGGCCAAGCCGCTTAAG
>JALWCU010000125.1 GCA_027015275.1 Bacteroidales bacterium
GATAAAAGGTGAGCAATATTGGCTTGCTGTTGGAGGCTTTGACCTGCGTTATTACAAAGAAATTTGGCGTAACATGATATTTGCCTGGCGTCTGGCTGGTAGCTCAAACACTGGCTCTGGGAAACTCGTATATTATCTCGGTGGCGTGGACTATTGGTACACTCTTTCCCTGAATCCTCTAAACCCCAAGCCACAGAATTTTTATCGTGATGTTAACATAAACTACAACAATAATTACATTTTCCAAGCAGTAGCTACACCAATGCGCGGATTTAAACAAAACATCCGCAATGGTACAACCTTCCTTTTGATGAACACTGAGCTACGCTTGCCTATTGTCAATATGCTGCTCAATAGACCCACAAGCTCATCTTTCTGGTCTAATCTGCAACTAATTGGTTTCCTCGATGTTGGTTCTGCCTGGTGTGGATGGTCCCCACATGATGCCTGCAACGCTTACAATACTTATTATCTGCACAAGCCGCCTATCACTGTCATTATTGATATGGAACGTCCAGCTCTGGTAGAAGGATTCGGTTTTGGACTGAGGACCAAGATATTGGGCTATTTTACTCGCTTTGACTTTGCGTGGGGCGACGAAGGCGGCGTCATTCACCCAATGCAATTTTATCTCTCATTAGCTTACGATTTCTAAAAATTTTGTTATGAAGCACTTAATTTTAATAATTACGTTTTCACTGCTGTCAAACCTGAGCAGTGCACAAATATACTATCGTCCCGACGCATACCGGTTTATGTTTTACAATTGCGAAAACTTCTTTGACACTGATAACGATAGCCTAAAACTGGACGATCAATTCACACCAACAGGAGAAAAGCACTGGACACCAAAAAAATACTGGACCAAAGTCTATCACATTGCCAAAGTAATAATAGCTGTTGGCAATTTCTACCCACCTGATTTTGTTGGACTTTGCGAAATAGAAAATCAAAAAGTACTGGAAGACCTGGTTAAATACTCACCAATAAAAAAATTTGGTTATAAAATCATCCATTACGAATCGCCAGACCGCCGTGGAATAGATGTTGCACTGCTATACTTGCCCCAGCGCTTTACCCCAGATACATCAATGCCTATTCATGTTCTTTTCCCAAAAGGCATGGGCAAACCTACACGTGATATTCTCTATGTCAAGGGCAGGCTAAGCAGCGGAGACACTTTGCACATATTCATAAACCACTGGCCATCACGCTTTGGCGGACACATAGAAACAGACCCCAAACGACTATTCGTAGCTCGTCTATTACGCTCAAAGGTAGATAGCATCCTATCACTCAGCCCGCGCTCTAATATCGTGATTATGGGCGATTTAAATGACTTTCCAACAGACGTTAGCCTGATGAAAGGCTTGCATCCACGCGTGCATTTCGACACAATAGTCCCAGACGACATCTATAATTTGTCTTATTACTTGCAGGAAGTCAAAGGTGAATTTAGCCACCGTTTCCACGGCGAAAGCGGAATACTTGACCAGATTATAGTCTCTGGTGCTCTGCTCGATGGACAGAATCATCTCTTCACATCTGTTGACCACGCAGCTGTGTTTACATCACCTTTTCTGCTGGAGAAAGACCCTGATTACCCAGGCTACAGGACAAACCGCACCTATATCGGAATGAAATACCATGGTGGCTACAGCGACCACCTTCCAGTATACATGGATTTATTAGTTCAAACACGGAAGCATTATCATGAATAACAGAAAGTTACAGCTATGTATCAGACACAAACTTTGGGAGATGTTACTTTTTTTAGTTCACGAAAATTTTTATATTTAGACAAAGTAAAAAACAAAAAACCATGGCTGGAGTAATGGACAGAATAGAGCTTGTCCGTGGAGATATTACAAAAATGGAAGTTGATGCAATCGTCAATGCTGCTAATAATTCACTCTTAGGAGGTGGCGGCGTTGATGGTGCTATACATCGTGCAGCAGGTCCGGAACTTCTCGAATACAACCGAACACTTGGCGGCTGCGCTACAGGCGATGCTAAAATTTCGCCAGGTTTTCGCCTGCCTGCAAAATACATCATCCATACAGTAGGTCCGGTATGGCACGGCGGCAATAGAAACGAAGACGAATTACTGGCAAGTGCTTATCGCAGGTCCCTTGAAGTAGCCGTGGAAAATGGCATCAAGACAATAGCTTTTCCAAACATTAGTACTGGTGTATATGGCTTCCCCAAAGAAAGAGCAGCTGAAATAGCCATACGCACTGTCAAGGAATTCCTGGAAAATCATCCCCAGATAGAAAAAGTTATTTTCGTTACTTATGACTCTAAGAATCAAAATATTTACAAAGAAAAACTTGGACTGTAATAGTAACAGCAGTTTGTTTAATTAAAGTTTTTTTTAGTTTTGTATGAAATTAAACACTTAAACTTTAAATTGTTGAGAGCTTTATGCTTAGCTTAGATGTCGAGGACCGACTTAGACGAAATACCATTAAATGGTTTGTTTATGGAGCAATTGCAGTTGTTATAGCACTCATAATTATCTTTTTAGAAAAAACGCCAAAGATCAACCCCACGGTCCTGACAATATTCATAACACTGCTAATCTTTGCATTAATAGTCCTTTTGATAGGCATTTTTAATCTTTCCATCTGGTTAAAAATCAAGAAAGCCATTGACACATACCACTCTGGCAATTACGAAAAAGCCAAGAAAATCGCTGTCAGAGCATACAAAATGAGTAACAGCAAGGAAATAATAGAGCTAATTGATTACATTGACTCTCAGATAATTGACGATATTGTCTCAGAACAGGAGCGAATAGAAAACCCAGATGCCGAAGACAATGAAATGCTGCACGAAATCAACGAGCAGATAGAAGAAATACAAATGCGCATAAAGAAATTGGCTAAAATAAAACAAGAAATAGCCCACAAGCTCAACGAAGTCAAGCAATACAAGGAACAAAGGCAAGACATACAAAAACAATATTCAAATATCATTAAGCAATATACAGAGCTACAGAAATTCAGCGATTTTAGAATACATTCCTACAGCGAGGTATTGGACAAACTACTTGCCCTGAAAAGCAAACACACCAACATCAGCCAGCTGTGGGACGAGAAAGAAGATCTAAAAGACCTACAAGAAGAGCTTGCTGCCGAGGGCTTCAAGTCAGACGAAAAATCACATGCAATAGACAAATTCTTCAAGGAAGAAACAGAGTTCCTCGAATATACCAAGGAATTCCTCGCAACAAGCAATTCTATAGAAGACCCTGAAGAATTTCAAAAACTTTACAAAGAGCTCATGGAAAAGCTTGATGAACTATCCCCAAAACAAAAATAACGCTCTATAACCACGAAATCATACAGAAAAATAGGCAGCTATCAAATTGATTTACACTTATTCCGTCTCGACCTGATCTAGATAAACATATTCCTGCGAACTGGCTACCACGACTAACAACTTTAGCGGCTGGCTCGACTCCCCTGCATATCGCTGTAATTGAGCTCTGGCTCGCTCCACTGTCTCTCTAATCAACTTTTCCCTATCGACTCGCTTCAGTTCTGATGACTTAATGTACTTCAGCTCAATCAAATACCTGTACTTGACACTCGTCAGAATAGGCTCGAGATAAATATCCGCAAACCCGCCGTGAAACTCCACTTCACTCCTCGCATAGAAAAATGGCGATAAATTCAGATACGCCAACATAAACGTCTTGATGCCTTCCTCGTGAAACACAAAATCCCGTATCGATATTGCCTCGTAGAACTTGTCCAGAATGTACTCTATCGCTGCCTTCCACTCTCCCTCGTAGCTCATCTTGAAAAAGCTATTTACCAAATAACGCTCATTTATCCGCAGCTGGTGAAAACTATTCTCAATTGCCTGAGTAATGTATTCCCACAACAGACGCTCTATCGTGCGGTTCGGAATTCGGAAAATCGCAAATTCTCCGTAATAAGCCTTGATTGTAAGTAACCCCAAATAATACAAGAGTGAAACAAATTCTATCTCATCGATACGCTCTCCTATTGAAAATGCTTCCTTCAGTCTGCCAGATGTCTCTCGATTTTCGATAATCTCCTTGAGTATGCTGAAATTGCCATTTAGCTTGTTATCCACTGAAATCAGAAAACGCAGCTTGTTAAAATCTGTCTTGATATTCGGGTCAGTCAAATCATCAGG
>JALWCU010000126.1 GCA_027015275.1 Bacteroidales bacterium
ATAGCCAGGGCACTAACAGAATATCAACCACGCAACAACCGTTCGCAGATATTTAAAACCGCCAAAAATACTCTTATCCTTGACCTATATAATGCCAATCCTACCAGCATGTCTCGAGCTCTGGAAAGTTTTGCCGAGCTCAACTTAGACAACAAAGTCCTTATTCTCGGTGATATGCTCGAGCTGGGCGTAATAGAAGATCAGGAGCATAAGCGCATACTGGAATTGGCAGAAAAACTAAAATTTTCAGAAATTTATCTCGTTGGCTCTATCTTTGGCCGTATCAACAAGCATTATCCACATTTTGACACAAGCGAACAGATGCTCAGCTGGCTCGAAAAAAATAAACTCGAAAACAAAACAATCTTGCTTAAAGCTTCTCGGGGAATACATCTGGAAACCTTAATACCAGCACTATAAAGATGAAAGAGCTTGTATTCATAATCTTATTTATTATCAGCTTTGCAACTTGTAACGAAAAGAATCCCAATGAACTAAAACCAGAAATCATTACACATGCACACATCTATCAGACAGGATATGCAACATGGTATGGACCAGGATTTAATGGCGGTATCACTGCAAGCGGAGAGCGTTACGACATGTATGATTACAGTGCTGCACATAGACATCTACCATTAGGCTCTATTGTTAGAGTTTACAACACACAAAACAATAAATATGTCATTGTCAAAATTAATGACCGTGGTCCTGTCAAAAAAAGTTTGATTATCGACCTATCCAAGATAGCAGCCATTCAGCTGGAGATGACACAGAAAGGTTCTGCAAAAGTCAAGCTGGAAGTATTAAGCAAATCCCACAATCCTTTGAAAAAAATTTTCGAAGTTTACGCTAATCTGGGAAACAAAGTCATATAGACACGAAACTTAACCATAAATCTCAATAAATGATGGACTTAAAATTTGAACGTAGGCATAAGTCAAAATCACTTTCATTAATCTTTGCACTTGTTATTCTTGTGCTCGTTGTGTTGGCAATACCAGAGATGCTCATATCCCGCAGCGACGTTATTGTCAAATATCGTCTCGACACCACAACTACTGACACGAGTTTCATACGTCTGGTTAAGGTAGCAAATAGTTATCTCGAAACAGCAGATATGTTCGTTATCTTTTCTATGCAGTCAGACAAAATCAGGGCAAAGATTGCTTCTAAGGTAGTGGCAAGATTCCGCAAATCATGCAATCGTAACCAGAGCAACAATTTCTGTGAACAATGGCATGAGATATTAAGCGAGAAACAACTCAAACAATGTTCTAAATGCACAGGAAAATAAGTTTAGTCTTTGTATTTTTTTGTTTAATAACTGTTTCT
>JALWCU010000127.1 GCA_027015275.1 Bacteroidales bacterium
AAGTATAAGGCACGCCCGTTGTGAGTAGCTTTCAAATTTTGTATCTTTGTCGTACTTGCAACGAAATTGGAATAAGGCATTTGACAGGGACAGTTGTGAGTAGCTTTCAAATTTTGTATCTTTGTCGTACTTGCAACAACTTTGCGAACTTCTGTATTTGTCTGCTTGTTGTGAGTAGCTTTCAAATTTTGTATCTTTGTCGTACTTGCAACAAACCGGTCTTCAAGGTCTTTTGCAATCGTGTTGTGAGTAGCTTTCAAATTTTGTATCTTTGTCGTACTTGCAACGAGGGGGCTGTATAGGTAGCGGGAAACTACGTTGTGAGTAGCTTTCAAATTTTGTATCTTTGTCGTACTTGCAACACGAGCTGATTTTTCAGTCCAAACGGGTCGGTTGTGAGTAGCTTTCAAATTTTGTATCTTTGTCGTACTTGCAACAGGACAAGCACAAAGCAACACAAAGAAATAGTTGTGAGTAGCTTTCAAATTTTGTATCTTTGTCGTACTTGCAACAAAATGAGGCAATTATAAAGTCTTTAAGATGTTGTGAGTAGCTTTCAAATTTTGTATCTTTGTCGTACTTGCAACTGAGTGTTGAAACTGCGAGTTGCAAGTCCCGTTGTGAGTAGCTTTCAAATTTTGTATCTTTGTCGTACTTGCAACATACAAATTGTTTAGATTATAGCTATCACGGTTGTGAGTAGCTTTCAAATTTTGTATCTTTGTCGTACTTGCAACTCAACCACCAATCACCAACTGTTACATCGTGTTGTGAGTAGCTTTCAAATTTTGTATCTTTGTCGTACTTGCAACATTTACATTCAAAACGAAAACAATGAAACAGTTGTGAGTAGCTTTCAAATTTTGTATCTTTGTCGTACTTGCAACAAAAATGAACAAAAACAGAACAAAGGTCGCGTTGTGAGTAGCTTTCAAATTTTGTATCTTTGTCGTACTTGCAACTCAGGGTGCTTGAAGGTCTCAAAGATATATGTTGTGAGTAGCTTTCAAATTTTGTATCTTTGTCGTACTTGCAACTGTTGATAAGGTTGTATTTAATCGACATGAGTTGTGAGTAGCTTTCAAATTTTGTATCTTTGTCGTACTTGCAACATATTCCAAAATTATTGAACTTAAAAAATAGTTGTGAGTAGCTTTCAAATTTTGTATCTTTGTCGTACTTGCAACAACAGGCTATTGCTGTTGTTAAGGACTATTGTTGTGAGTAGCTTTCAAATTTTGTATCTTTGTCGTACTTGCAACGCATTAACAATTGATATAGATGGATTACAAGTTGTGAGCACCTTTCTACTTTTGTCTCTTTGTCGTTCTT
>JALWCU010000128.1 GCA_027015275.1 Bacteroidales bacterium
TGTGGGGCCTGTGCTCCTGGATAAATATTATTTGTAGAGAATTGATGCCGACGTTTATTCAGCTTTATATTCTGGACGAAGTTCTGCAAACGTAACACATGAAGGTTATGTGGATGCGAGACTGACAGAGCGCTGTCCACAATAAAATAAATCTGTGCGTCATTGTCTGGGTCGAAAATGCCCTTGCCTGGGATATACACCTGTGAGAGAGCAGGCAGTGCTACAAGGGAGTTTTTGTGTTTGAGTACAAAGGCAGTTGAGTATGCTTTTTGTTGCTGCATTGTTTTCTTTATTACACTGTCGATTTTTTTTGCAGAGTCTGTTTTGGCCTGTTTTACATAGCCTTCGTACAGGAATGTCAATGAATCCAGAGTTTTCTTGGTATTAGACAGATGTTGTTCCAATTGTTGAATCAGCTGGCTCTGGGGGCTACCTTTTACTGTGTAGGTATTGAGAATATCTTTGTAATTAGCAGAGACAATGACATTCTCGCCAGAGTCTGGGAGCAGGTATATATTGTAGTTTGCGTTTGTGAATGTCAGGATATAGAAATTTTCGCCCTTTGTGTGTGCTCGGAGATTGTAATCCCCTTTCTGATCAATTTTGGCAGAATCAAGGAGCTTATTCCCAGTTGGCTCGGCCAGATATAGCCGTGCATAAGTAGTTGCTGGGGCATTGTCTATGTGCCCGATGATCTGGAAGTTCCAATTTTTCTGTTTTTTGCACCCGACCAAGACTAGAATAGGAAGTGCTAGTAATATAGATAGTTTCGCAATTCTCATTGTTTTTATATTTTTAGAAAGAAATTTGACATGAAATTTACAAAATTCTATGGTTTTCCAAGGGCAAATAATAGACCTTTTCACTGCTATATTTACTTTTACAATTATTGTTGTGGCGTCCAATGAGATTGCCAAAGGCTTTCAGAAACTTAAGCTGCCACTGATTACTGGATTTATTATCATTGGTGTTATTGCCGGTCCGGATCTGTTGAAGATGATTCCGCGCGATTCATTAAACCGTCTTACCTTTATTGATGATTTTGCCTTGGCTTTTATAGCTTTTGCGGCTGGTAATGAAATGTTTATGAAAGAGCTAAAGGGTAAGCTACGCCGAATTGGCATAATGACAGCCGCACAACTCATTATTACTTTTACAGTGAGTTTCATACTCCTGCTGCTTATCTCGGAGCGTATTCCGTTTATGGCACGTCAACCACAGGCTTTTAAGGTAGGTCTAGCTTTGTTAATTTCTACAATTTTTGTTGCACGCTCTCCAGCCTCTGCTATTGCCATTATCAATGAACTTCAGGCAAAGGGTCCTTTCACGAAGACTGCTTTGGGTGTAACTATTCTCAAGGATATTCTGGTAATTATTTTGTTTACTATAACTTTCTCTGTATCAATAAATTTAATTAATAATATTCCTTTTGATATAGTTAAAATAGGTCTGGTCGTTATCGAGTTATTAGTGTCCATTGCTTTGGGCTATGTTTATTGTCAGCTCATAAAACTGATTTTTTCTGTAAAAATGCACTCCACGCTCGAAGCATTAATTTTTCTGTTTCTTGGCTGGTCAATATTTGGGTTGTCACATCTAGTAGAGCATTGGTCAGAAGTACATTTGGGAATACGATTCCATATCGAGGCATTGCTGGCAGGAATAGTAGCAAGTTTTCGTTTGACCAATAATACAAAATACCGACTTCATCTTGAAAGTCTAATACACAAACTCGGTCCCTTTGTTTATGTTGCTTTTTTTACAAAAGTAGGTGCTGATATTGAGCTGAATGTTTTGGTATCTTATTGGCAGATAGCTGTTTATTTATTTGTTGTGAGGATAATAGCAATTATCTTGGCATCGTTGACAGGTAGTTTGCTGATTCGAGATAATCTGAAAAATACCCTTGTAAGTTGGACACCATACATAACGCAAGCAGGGGTTAGCCTTGGTTTGATAACAATCGTGGCGACTTATTTCCCTCAGTTCGGTTCTGAATTTGAGACAATACTAATTGCAGTGATTATTCTAAATCAATTCGTTGGGCCACCGCTAATGAAATGGGCTCTTATAATGGCGGGTGAGGCACATCAAAAAGGAGTGCACAAATACGATGGAATACGCGATGTTATTATCTTTGGATTGGAAAATATTTCTGTAAATCTTGCACATGCATTGCAGCAACAAAACTGGAAGGTCAAGATTGTTACATGCGAAAAAGAGCAAAATTATTTATCGGCCAACAAAGAAGAGTGCCGTTCATTGGACATCATTCACATGGGGGAAGTTAATCTGGAATGTTTGAAAAAGTTAAACATGAAGTCCACAGACGCAATTGTGCTGCTTATGTCTGATTACAACAATTATCGTGCTGCTGAGTTAATTTATGAGAATTTTGGCACGCCCAGGTTAGTTGTGCGAGTGGAAGACTTTGATCAAATGGCTAAGTTTAAAAAATTTGATGCACAAATTGTAGAGCCACGTACAGCTATGGTCTCCTTGCTCGAGCATTTTGTTCGTTCACCTTATGCAACTTCATTACTTATTGGTCTCGAAGGGGATAAAGAAGTTGTTGATATTGAGCTGCTTAATACGGAGCTGCACGGTAAAGCCTTACGCGAGGTGCGTCTGCCTTTGGGCGTACTGGTTATTTCTATAACACGTGGCGGCGAGAGCATCCTCACGCATGGATACACACGACTGCGTCTGCATGATATTGTTACTGTGCTTGGAACAGCTGAACAGATAGAACAAACAAGAGTTAAATTGCAATTCTAAATAATATTGTCATGGACAAAAGACTTTTTATAGCCACGAAAATAAAATTTACACAACAAGTTTATGGCGCATTCCATTATATCAAGGACAATCTGGCCAAGGGAAAAATCAAATGGACAGATATGGAGCAGAGTCATATAACCCTTAAGTTCCTTGGACAGACAGACGAGGAACTTATTCCGCAGATAGAGCAGGAGCTTGCTCAGATAGCAATTCATACACAGCCAACGACTGTAAAAATGCAATCTATAGGTGTTTTCCCGAATATGCGTCGTCCACGAGTGCTTTGGTTGGGGCTGGAGGAAAATCAGATTCTCACGCAGCTTGCCAGCGACATTGACCTGGCAATGTCCGGGCTGGGCTTTCAGCGGGAAGAGCGGGACTTTAGACCACATATCACGCTTGGCAGAATAAAATTCTTGCCAGATCGTCAGGCATTGGAGCATATTATAGATAAATACAGTGGCTATTATTTCCAGGATATACCTGTTAGACAAATCATTCTTTATCAGAGTGAGCTGATGCCACAGGGCCCTGTATATACGGCTCTGGCACGCTTTGACTTGGGGAGAAAGCCTTAAGTCGGCAATAGATTCGTTGAAAAATGCAGTAAGCATAAACATAATGTAGTGAAATTTACACATATTTTGTTTTCTTTGTTAGGTAAACATTAAAGACATAGGACATGGAAGCAGTTTCTCCACTCGTAAGTATAATCATGGGCAGCAGCTCAGACCTGCCTGTCATGGAAGAAGCAGCTAAGTTTCTGGAACAGATGCAAGTACCATTTGAGATAAAAATTCTTTCAGCACATCGTACGCCAGATATGGTTAAGGACCATGTTTCGGGTCTCAGACAGTGCGGCGTAAAAATAGTTATTGCTGGTGCTGGAGGAGCTGCGCATTTACCCGGAGTTATTGCAGGTTATACTACATTACCTGTTGTCGGCGTGCCAATAAAAGCATCTATTTCCATTGACGGCTGGGATTCTATTCTTTCTATTCTGCAAATGCCACCTGGTATCCCAGTAGCTACTGTTGGTCTGAATGCTGCACGTAATGCTGCTATTATGGCCGTGCAAATTTTAGCTCTTGAAGATGGTAATATGGCACAACGACTTGAGCTCTTTAGACAAGAGATGAGAGAAAAAATTGTCATTGCAAACGAGCAGGTTAAAAATTTGAAATACAAATATCTAATAGACTGATTTTTTATTTTTTTGTACTTTTTTATCTTAGCTTTTGAAAAATATTTTATCACATAGCAAAATTGTTTTTAACTTTGCACTCTGAGCTATAGTTTATTGATTTGATACAAAATCTCTTGAAGATAACGAATTTATGAAACGAATTGTATATTTGCTTGTTATCATTAGTTTGATTTTTAGTGCTTGTTCACAAAAAGGTGAACTTGCAGCTGGTGGTAAGAGAAGGCATCATCATCACAGAGAACAACGAGTACCCAGAAGAATAACTTATAATTATGTTCTACGTTCAAGTGACTATAATCTTAAGTATCAAAAGGCATTTGAATACTACAATAAGAAGAAGTATTACAAGGCGTTGGATCTTTTTTCTCAGTTAGTGCCACATTATAGGGGTGAGATGCGTGGTGATGAAGTTCTGTTTTATTATGCTTTGACCAATTTTAAACTAAAAGACTACGTTACAGCTGGTTACTATTTTAAGAATTTTGCTTATTCATATCCCAATAGCGAATTTGCAGAAGAAGCAATGTTTATGAGTGCATATTGCTATTATCTGATGTCGCCACGGTGGTCTCTTGATCAGAAGATGACAAATGATGCTATAACGCAATTTGAGTTGTTTTTGTCAAAATATCCCAATAGTGAGAAGCTCGATTCTGTTAATCATCTTATAGACAAGCTCAGATACAAACTTCAAGAGAAATCATATCGCAATGCTAAGCTTTACTATGACCTTGGGTATTATCATGCAGCATCAATCTCGCTGGGTAACAGCCTGAAAGATTATCCAGATTCACCTTTCAAAGATGATATTCTTTATTACACTGCTCTGAGTCGTTATGATTATGCCAACAAAAGTATAGCTCAGAAACAGGAACAGCGTTATATGGATGCCCTGGATGCAATTCTCACATACAATGATGAGATGCCCAATGGTAAATATCTGGACAAAATCAATGCTTTGGAGAAGAAAATCAATGCAAAGCTGGATAAAATACGGGGAAAATAATTTTAAAACTATTATAATATCATGGATCTAAAAAAAATCAAAGCTCCAACAACCACAATTACTTACGACCTTGACAAATTGGAGAAAGACACAGGTAATGTTTACGAAAGCCTGGTGATTCTTGGCAGACGAGCCGACCAAATAGCCACTGAGATAAAGGAAGAACTATCCAAGAAATTGGAAGAATTTGCTTCTTACACAACCGATAATCTTGAAGAAGTCTTTGAAAATCGTGAGCAGATCGAAATTTCGCGTTTCTATGAGCGTCTGCCTAAGCCTACTGCTATTGCTATTCAAGAATTTATGGAAGGACGTCTCCGGTGGCGTAAACCACGCCGTCAGCAGCGTCGTCGTAGCTAAAAGTATTTTACTTTAACCTATTCCGTAAAGCCCCTCGACAAAAAGTCTCGGGGCTTTTATTTTCTATGAACATGTATAAATTTTGATAAACAAGCATGGGCGTTGAACTTATAAAAAAATATTTCGATATAACATCAAAGCAGCAAGAACTATTGCTCAAATTTGCTGATCTATTGCAGGAATGGAACAAGAAAATAAATCTTATCTCTCGCAAGGACATGGATTTCCTCTGGGAACGGCATATACTTCATTCATTAGCAATAGCCAAGATAATTGACCTAAAAAACGCCAAAGTCATAGATGTAGGCAGTGGCGGCGGTCTGCCTGGTTTGCCTCTGGCTATTCTCTTTCCACAGGCTTATTTTACCCTTATTGATACGATTGCGAAGAAAATCAATGCCTTAGAAAGCATTGTTGATAGTCTGGGATTGGAGAACGTTAAAACTCTTCGTACTAATAGCAAAGATGTTACCCAGAAATTCGATTTTGTTATTGCCCGTGCTGTGGCTGATTTTCGTAAGTTTTATAAACTAACCAGACACCTTGTGCGCAAGGGGCAGGTAACTTCATTGCCTAATGGCATTTTGTATCTTAAAGGCGGAGACTTCCGACAGGAAATAGCACCATTTGCTCCTCGTGCTAAGGTCTATGAAATAAAAGATTTTTTTACACAGCCATTCTTTGAAACTAAGAAGATAATTTATATGAGTTTCTAAGCCAGTATAAGCATTTCTCTGTGTGCCTGCTGAGTGCTGCGAGCCCACCGTTATGGTGCTAACCAGTGCTGTGTTTTTGCTCATATCCTCTGACTAAAATTGATGGGGTAGCCAGGATATCCAGGAAGGGCAGCCTCGCTTGCTGGGCTGTGTAACACGTTGTGAGCAATCCGCCTACAGCTTTAAGCTGCCTGGCAGATTGCTGGTTGCATGTGCCAACTTGTTCACCGATTTCCACTGTGCTTATAACAGATTTCCCTACGGGAAATATTGGATTTTGCAGACAAAGCCGCTAAGCTTGTTCGTTATGTATCGTAGGATGAGGTTCTATGGACGATCCATCATTAGCGTTGTATGGGAATGCAACGCCTTTTGCGAGGCAAAAAAGCCCCCGACAGAAATTGGTCGGGGGCAATGATTGGAAAGAGAAGTTTTTTTATTACATTCCGCCTATTCTTGGTAAAGCCTTGCCAGCGGCTGTAACAAATTGGTAAACAGTAGGTGCAGCTGTCAACAGCGGATGTGTAGCAATTTGTAAGGTGTCGAGCTGTGTAGCAGTGAAGCCAGCTTGAATAGCCAGGGCAATGATGTTTATTATTTCGCCTGCATCTTCACCACCTAGCACCTGGCCGCCGAGGATGATTCCGCTATGCTTTGAGAATATCAATTTTACCTTGGTTTTGACAGCGCCAGGTAAAGCCCCTGGATGTCTATTAGGTGATTCAGCTACAGATGTAACTATTTCAAAACCTTCTCTTTTGGCAACTTCCTCGGTCAAGCCAGCAGCACCCAAAGCAATGTTACCCACGTGTGTGGAGAAAGTAGCAATTGTTCCTCTATTTTCACGAATGAGCTTGAGCCCCCATAGATTAGCCCCAGCAATGCGAGCCTCAGCAACGGCTGTGGATGCCAACATCACAGGTGTATGCCTACGTGTGAAGAAATCACGTTTTTCGGCGCAATCACCGACTGCGAAAATAGACGGGTCGCTGGTGCGTAAGTATTCATCAACCCAGATACCACCGCCACGACCTAAGGACAGCCCAGCTTTTACTGCTAAATCTGTATTGGGCCTAGCGCCGATGGCTACCACGACCAGGTCTGCATCCAATATTTGACCATTAGACAAAACAACTTTTTCGACTTTATTATCGCCTTCTATGCGCTCTACTCTGACTCCTGTATGAAGTTTGACACCCTGATCTATGAGCTCTTGCTCAGCAGCC
The DNA here is from genome assembly GCA_027015275.1 of Bacteroidales bacterium. Taxonomy (GTDB): domain Bacteria; phylum Bacteroidota; class Bacteroidia; order Bacteroidales; family S143-33; genus S143-33. The sequence goes on from JALWCU010000128.1 coordinate 7,297, forward strand.
AAAGCAAATTCTTGGTCAAAAGCAGCCATCAGACAATGTGGCATAAGCTCTACTAGTGATACATCAAGGCCTTCTATGTCAGAAAATTCATCGGCAAACTCAACGCCAATAAAGCCGCCGCCTATAATGACAACTTTCTTTGAATTATAGACTGCCTCACGCATTTTCTTTAAGTAATTCAGGTCCTTGTGAATAAAGAACACGTTATCCAGGTCCAACCCTGGAATAGGCGGGGTTACAGGTGCAGAGCCCATGGCAAGTACCAGACGGTCATAATCCATTGAGCTTTTGTCTTCGAAAACAATTTTTTTGCTCTTGCGGTCAATTCCCATAACATTTTTGATGATAATCGGAACTTTACTTGCCTCCAGAGACGTGTCAGGTAAGATGTCTTTATCTACCGAATCCAGCCGTCTGAAAACGTAAGGTATGCCACAGGGTATTACGCCTTTTTCTACATTTCTGACAAGTACAATGTTCTTGTCAGGGTAAGTTCTTTTGGCTGTAACTGCTGTAATTACTCCAGCAGGTCCTCCACCAATAATAATAGCATCAGCTTTTTCCATAGCAGTATAATTTTTTATTGTTCATACTAAATGAACGTTAGATAGTGGTAGAAAAACATGACAAAAATCATATAGAAATCATAGCTTATGATTCCATAGTTTTTGTTGGTATAATTTGTTGATTAATAGTGATTTGTATATCAATTAAAAAAATTTCTTTTAGCAATTTAAAAGCTGATGTACAAAAGCTTTGCTTCTATGCTGCAATATAGAGAGATTGGCAGAACATAGCAGTCGAAGAAAAATTACAAGTTTAATGCAAAGAGATACTGGCTTATAAGATAATCGAACTCAGTTTGGGCTAACATTTCTTTTCCGTGGTCTGAAAAATTTTATGCCTGACTCACTGGTCTCTGTCAAGCTTTGTCCATAAGTTGTCTGAGCCTTTCTAATACTATCTGAGCATGCTTTACTTCTCCGCTCTTGCGTTTTTGGCGCACCTTTACCTTATACCAGGTATGGGCAATATTACCTTGTGGGTCAACGATAAAGGTAGAGCGTATAGTGCCCTCGCTTTCTTTACCATACATTTTTTTTATGCCCCATGCGCCATAAGCACGGTGGACTTGTTTGTCCGGATCGCTTAGCAGGGTTAGGCCCAGATTATGCTTTGAGACGAATTTCTGGTGTGATTGGACTGTGTCTTTGCTAATGCCTAATATGACTGCGCCAAGTTTGTCAAACTCTGCCTTGAGCTCTGTAAAGTCTTGTGCTTCCTTTGTGCAGCCAGAAGTGTTGTCTTTTGGGTAAAAATATACAACTATCCATTTGCCCTGAAAATCATTGAGACAAACCTGGTTGCCATTAGTATCAGGCAAGCAAAACTGCGGCGCTTTTTGTCCTATTTCTACCATTTTCTGCGATTTTTAGTTTATCCAAATTTAGATAAATTCTAAATTTTATTTTCTTTTGACAGGAAATTTTAGGTTTATTTCAATGTCAGTGTAATGATTGGTACGATTGTCAATACTGGGGCAGTAATACTGGGAAGCACCATAGGTCTGTTGATTAACCAGCGCCTGCCGCAGAAGTACATAAAAATCGTCTTTGATGCCCTGGGAGTATTCACATTATACCTGGGTGTAAAGATGGCATTAGAAGGAAAGGAACTTCTGTACATAATCTTTAGTCTTATTCTGGGTGTGTTAACCGGCCAGTGGCTTCGATTAGAAGAGCGAACTAATGCCCTTTCGGATAAGCTCAAAGGACGGCTAAAGATAAAAAACGAGCTATTTACCGAGGGTCTGATAACTGCTTTTTTGATGTTCTGCATGGGGTCTATGTCTATTCTCGGCGCATTGGAAGAAGGCTTTGGCAATCCGCCTAACTTGCTACTGACCAAATCTGTAATGGATGGCTTTTCGTCAATAGCACTTTCTTCGGCTATGGGGCTGGGCGTGATGTTTGCAGCCATACCGCTATTTCTTTATCAGGCTGGTTTGACCTTGCTGGCTGCACAGCTCAAGGATGTTCTCACCCCGCAGGTAATAGCAGAGCTGACAGCCACTGGCGGAATATTGCTCATTGCTCTTGGCATTAATATTCTGGAAATAAAGCGTATAAAAGTGCTTAACTTCACTCCTGCCCTGGTTTATATCGCGCTGTTCATGCTTATCTTTGGTGGGTAATTGGAGCGGTTGGGCACTCTGGCTTGGCGAAATGCGGTGATGTTTTTTTACTCGCCATGCTTGCGAGGCTATGAAGGGTTTAGCCCCGCAGAATGAGTTTCTACGCCTGTTGACAGTCTCTACTTGGTGATTTCTTTATAAAGTGCTTTTATATCCTGGGCTAATTTGCTCTTCTCTGTTTCTGTATTTTTGTTCGTTATACGTCGAGCTTTATTGAGAAATGTCTTGGCTTGGTCGTTTTTCTTGAGTAAAAAATAGATCTGGGCAATTCGGTAATAATTTTCTGCTAAAATTTCGCTGTCCTTGTCCACTACTTTTTTCCTCAGATCCAAGGATTTTTTCAGATATTCCAAAGCCTTGTGGTAGTCTTTGGTTTTGACAAATGCCTTGGCCATATTGCTATAGGAATCAGCAAGCTCGAGAATCTTTTCCTTATTCTGATGCGGTTTTGCCACTTTTGTATAAAACTGTAGTGCTTTGTCCAGATTACCAAGTTTTTTGCTAATAAAACCGAGTTTGTTAAATAGCTCACCAATGTCTTTGTGCCTGGCAGATAAATGTCGCATACGGATATTTTTTGCTTGCATCAAAAATTTTTCAGCTTTTTTCCAGTGTCCTTCCTTGATGTAATAATCGGCCAGTCGCTCATATAATAGGGTCAGCGTCTCATAATCATTGATTTCTTTTGCATATTTAGTGGCTTTGTTTATCCAGCTAGTAGCATAGGTTGCCATGCCTTGGGAAATATAAGAATTAATAAGCTCTACCAGCTTGTCTAAGATTTGTTTTTTGTCAGCATCGCTGTCTTTGATAAGTTGTTTTATCTGTTTTTCCAGCTGGTCAAGGTCAGTCTGTGTCTGCTGTTGCGTGTGTTTGCTCACAGGGATATTTATGTCAGTGTTCTGAAAATCTTTGACGCTGAATTCAAAATGGTAAAATATCCAGTCCCAGAAGTCTGCCATGGCTTGTCTGACTTGCTGGACAAAAGCTTTATTAACAAAAAAAATAATTTTACCCTGTGCCTGTGCAAAAAAACTTTCACGCTTTAGGTTAATAAGAGATAAAAATTCTGTGGGCAGATAAGTCTGAGACTCAGGGGAATATACAAATCCCGCATGCTCCAGGCCATATATATATAGCAGGCCTTTGCCAGCTTTTTTTATTGCTTGGTTTAGCAGAGGAATAATCTCTTGCTGGGCATGTTGTGATAGTTTTATTCGTGTTTTTTTGACCTGTGGAAAAGAATCATTTATTATCTTTTCTATTTTGTCTGCTGCAATGATATTATCGTAATAAATAGCTAAGATTACCCGTCGGTCTTCGGCGAGTAATTTTAGCAGGGCCTTAATATTTTTCTCAAAATTTGGCATTAATATCAAACGAATCTGTCAATGACTGGATTTATTATGTAATCTCCTTGGAATTTAAGCACAAAAAGATTAAAAAGCAAAAGTCCATCTTCGTCATTGGCAGGTTTAAGTTCCTTCTTACGGGATTTAAGTTCTTTGAGAACCTTTAGTTGCTTGGTATTGAGCGTCTCATACATCATGCGTCCGTACTCCTCGGCAATTTCTTGAGCTTCCCTGAGAGTTACCTTTGGCTCATCACTGTATAATAGACAGAAACTCACCAGTTTAAACAACTGTCGTATCAGTCCTCCTGACATTTGTACAAGATAGTCCAGGACTTCCTCACTCTCGAAAAACTTATCAATGCTAATGCGCTTGTTTATGACATTGGACAGCAGAATACGGTTGTGTAGGTCGTCAATGCGTATAACAGGCAGCAGGAAAGTATCAAAATTATCTTTGGTTATTTTGTGTCCTGGGCGATATTGTGCTTCTATGGGGAAAGAAAGGATAATGTTTGCATTAATATTACGCAGATAAATGTGATCCCTGACTATCAGGTCTTCGTAAACCTGGGGTGAGACTTTTTCCATACCATCGATAATAAACAGAATGTCACGCCCCTTGTTCTGTTTCTGTATAGAACGCCTGATATGTCGCAGTTTCTCGTTAAAATTATCAATAATATCATTGAGCCTAACTTTTATTCTTGTACGTATCCTCTCGGCTATCTGGGTTCTTCGTTCAAATTCCGCTGCAAAATTAATCTTTGCCATTGCAAGAGTCAGAAAATTTTTGCTTGCTCCCACGTCGCCTTTTATGTCCCAACCAAATCTTCGCAGAATCTCAGATTGTGTCTCTTTGTCGCTAATCAGATCTCGGATAATTTCTGAGAGCAATTTTGCCTCTTCTTTTAGTCCTTTTTCTGCTTCCAGAGCTTTGCTAAATTTGTAAAATAGAATAAAATAGAAGTCTTCGGGCTGGAATTTTGTGATATTGTATTCCTGTTCCAGTTCTATGAAAACAGTAAAATATCCATCAGGTTTGGTTATTTCTTTTGCCAATTTCCTCAGCTCAGTTGTCTTGCCCGAACCGCGATACCCTGTAAAAAGTATTTTTTTGTAAGCCATTGGATCTGAGAGCAATCTATTCGTATGAAGATCGATATTCAGTGCTTTTTTAATTTTTTGTCTATAGTCATCAAAACGTGTCTTTATACGTGCAGCATCCAGGTTGACATACAGTTCAGGGTATTGCATAATGTCGAAATCTGGCTCCAAGACAGTACGTGCATGGTACAAATCTCGTACAGGAAACTGGTATTCCATACTTGATATTTTTTAAATCATGATTTACACAAATTTAACCATGATTTTAAATTTTACAAAAATTTTAATACTTTATTTATCAATGACTAATCGGAAAGAGAAAAATTAATTTTGCAGTTTGCGATATTCCATTAGCAGCTCCTTGGCATTGCTTACAAAATCAATGTTCTCATGCTTTAGTAGGAGTTTTGCTTGTGCTGTAACTCCATCTCTGTCAAAGGAATTTTCGACACAAAAATTCAGAAATTTAACCACTCGAAAAGCATCGAACCATGAATAGAAACGTTTGGAAAAGGTATAAGCCGATGCACTATTCTTGCGCATGTTTTCCAGAGCTGTCCAAAAATCATTCTCATCGAGGAATTGGCTTAAGCACTCACTTATAACAGATTGAATGTCAGAGTTAAACAGCTGTTCTACATTTTTGAATAGAGGTCTCAGACGCAGAAAACACTCCAGAGGATAGGTCGGATAATCATCCAGCCCTTCGGCAACAATACGCCGTATGACAGGGCCAGTACCAAAAGGTACGCGAGTGGACATTCTCGGCGAAGGGTAAACCCGGGTACTTTTTATTTCAAAAAAATTACCCAGTGGAATGATCTTGTGCAAAAAATAAAAGTCTTCTCCAGCCTGCTGCAAGCCCATTCCGCCTTGACGCGCATAAGCCCATGCGCGCACAGCAAAGGCGGAACCTACCGTGTGATAAGCATAAGGAAAGCCCACGTAGCGAAGCGCCTCAATATAATAACGAAGGTAAAGCTCATAAAGCACAATGGCATCGTAAATATTCTTTGGGAATTCTTCGCCCTCGATAGGATGCTCAAAAGACACTGCGGCTCCTGGTGCTGCCTTATGCGTGGAAAATTCGTCCACGAGCGACTGAAGATAATTTTCTGCACAGATTGTGTCTGCGTCAAGGCTGGCTATTATGCCTTGTCCATTGTCTA
>JALWCU010000129.1 GCA_027015275.1 Bacteroidales bacterium
ACGGTATTCCCTATTGGCACTGGCAAGGAGACAGAAGCCCGAACCAGCCCATTTGGGAGATTGATAACAGAACTGTTCCCGTACCTATAAATGAATGGTTTTTGACGGAATATTACTGGCATTGGAGTGCCGGAGACGACGGTAGAGCATTGTGGAAAGTCAACGGTCAAGTAATCGGCGACCATTATGGACCTACTACCAGATTTTCAAAACCTATTGATTTTATAATGTTGACGCAAATGTACGGCGATTCAAACCCTAAATATCAATGGATTGACGACATAGAAATTTGGGACGGGATACCGAAATAAATTTAGCACAATTAGAAATAAACAAAATTCAAAATCGTTATAGCTACAATACCGTAAATTATAGTCAGAGGCAGACCAACACGGACAAAATCTTTGAACTCGTAGCCGCCGGGACCGTAAATCATTGTATTAGTCTGATAGCCTACGGGAGTCATAAAATTAGCCGCCGAAGCAAATGTTACTAACATTATGTAAGGAAGATAATTATCGCCTAAATCTTGAGTAATACTCACAACAACCGGAAAAATCAAAGCCACAGATGCTTTATTCGTAACAAATGCCGCAAGAACGGAAGTAATTATATACAAGCCAATCATTATACCTATACGTCCCCAAGGATGGAATATGTCAATGATAACGCTTGCCAGCACTTCCGCCACGCCTGTTTTTTGCATCGCTACACCAAGCGACAAAGCCATTGCTATGATAAATGCAAGATTGTAATCTATGTTTTTCTGTAATTCCTGTGGTGTTGTTACTTTCAAAATTAATAGTAAACTCAGAAGTATTATCAGACTGAAAAATAATTTCATAATTCCGACAGCCGAAAAAACTATTGCCGCAATTGTTCCAACTACAAGCACCCACGATTGCAAAGGTGTTAGCTTTCTTATTTTTTTGACCTTAGAAATAATTATAAAATCTTTTGTATCAACTGCTAACTTATCGAATTTGTCGCCAGTAAGCAACAACAAAGTATCGCCGGGTTTGATTTTTATCATTCCGATTTTTCCACTCAATTTTACGCCGTTACGGTGAACACCTATTACAGTAGCATCATATCTCGCCCTAAAATTTTCAGTTTTCAGTGTCTTGCCAACCAAACGCGAATTATCCGGCACAACAACTTCGATGACGTCTAAATTTTTCTTTTTTGCAAACATACCTACCGACGGCATTCTCAGATTACGGTGTAATTCCAAAAGTTCTGCTATGCTTTCGGTTTCGCCGGCAAACAAAAGTATATCATTTTGCACGAGAACAGTATCATTGGAAACAGCCCGCAATTCTACAC
>JALWCU010000130.1 GCA_027015275.1 Bacteroidales bacterium
CGTTTTTAAAATTTGTAAATCACGTTCCCAAGTGCGTTGCACGTTGGGAAGTGTTGGCACCCCCAAACTTGGTATTCTATGTTTTTTGCAAGTTAAAAAATGTTAAATACCTAATACTTTTTTATCACTTCCAATTGCCGTGCTTGAATACTACATATTCACTACCGCGCTTTATTACTGCAAACGCCCTGGCTACAAGCTTGTTCTTTATCGCATTTAATACCACTAACTCTGCCTTGCCTTCCGCACGCTTCCTTTGATAATATGCAATCAACTCTGGATCAGAACGCAACGCCGCCCTTGCCGCAAGATACAATAAACTTTTCATCTCCCTATTAGCCAAAGGATTAACCCTACTTTTGCCTTTTATACTACTGCCAGATGTATGTGGGAACGGCGCTATCCCACAATAACTGGCAAACTGACGCCAAGTAGAAAACTTACTAAAACCCAATGTGTAAATTATCAAAATTAATGACACTTGACGACCTATCCCAGGTATGGACATTAACAACTGACGCTGAGAACTCAACTCCTCGTCCGATGAAATCAATTCATCTATCCTTGCCTCTATCTGACTAATCTTATTTTCAATAAATTCCAACGTATCCTTATCTACATCTACAAGACTCTCTTCAAATTCACTCAATTGTGACTTTGCACCTTCACTACTGCTAATACGATTTTTTAGACTAACCTTCAGTTGGACGTAATATTCTCTCTGTGAATAGAGTTTCTTTAACTGGCGCAATGTCTCTTTTGGCAATCTGGTCAACTTTATCTTGTCTTCAAACCTATAAGCATACTCAGCTATCAGCTGACTATCCTTCTTGTCTGACTTGCCACGCTGGATGCCTAAACTACGCTTTATCTCAAGTGCAGGAACCACTGCAAAATCTTCGCCTTGTTCATACAAATACTCTGACAACTCTTCTGAATATGTCCCTGTATCTTCAAATACTATCAGTCGCTGTCCCTTGACTGTCCCTGATATTTTGCTAACCCATTGTAAAAATGCCGGAAATTGATTAACTTCGTTTTTGAACTCTTTGTGTTCTTGTTTGCTATACACATAGACATCGATTTTGTCTTTGCTAATGTCGATGCCTATGTGTTCCTTGTAGTGTTTCATAGGCATTAAATTTTAGAGTTTTGAATTTTAAATTAAAGATGGTTGCTTAACTATTACCTTTAATAGGCCTGAAAACCTAAAATTCTATATGGTACAGCAACCAACAGAGAAGCGGGGGGTCTAATACCAAGTATAGTCCTAAAAGACTGGGCAACGTTATAGTTCACCCCCTGCTTCTCAATTTTTTTTGCAAT
>JALWCU010000131.1 GCA_027015275.1 Bacteroidales bacterium
TGGACGAAGACAATTATCACAATTACCGCAAGGCTCTTCGAGCTTTTCACCAAAATAATCAAGTATCATCTTGGGACGGCAGACAGCACTCTCGGCATAAGCAACTACTTCATTAATAAGCTGTCTACCAATCTCTTGCTCGGATATAGGTTTGCCTTGCAGGAATTTTTCGAGCTTTTCTATGTCCCGTGGATGATAAAATGCTATGCAAACGCCCTCTCCACCGTCTCGACCTGCTCGACCTGTTTCTTGATAGTATGATTCCAGACTCTTGGGCATATCGTAATGAATAACAAAACGTATATCTGGCTTGTCAATGCCCATGCCAAAAGCAATAGTAGCAACGATAACATCAACTTCTTCGTTAAGGAACATGTCCTGATGCTTGGTGCGTGTAGCAGAGTCAAGACCAGCATGATACGGCAAGGCTTTAATGCCATTGGCTTTGAGCAATTCTGCCAACTGCTCGACTTTTTTGCGGCTAAGGCAATAAATAATGCCTGATTTGCCTGGGTTGTTTTTAATATATTGGATAATTTGACGTTCAGGGTCAACTTTGGCTCGTACCTCATAATACAGATTCGGACGAAAGAAAGATGTCTTGAAAATCTTGGCATCTGGTATGCCTAGGTTCTTGAGAATGTCATCCTGTACTTTCGGGGTGGCAGTGGCAGTGAGTGCCATTATTGGTTTACGTGATATCTCATTTATTATAGGGCGGATACGTCTATATTCGGGTCTGAAATCATGTCCCCATTCAGAAATACAATGTGCCTCGTCGATAGCATAAAAAGATATTTCGACTGAGCGAAGGAAATTAATATTTTCTTCCTTTGTCAGGGACTCGGGAGCAACGTAAAGAAGCTTAGTTTTTCCTTTGACTATATCGTCCTTGACTTGCTGTAGCTGTTTGCGGCTAAGGGACGAATTTATAAAGTGTGCAACGCCTTCCTCAGAACGGAAAGCACGTATGGCATCTACCTGATTTTTCATCAAGGCTATAAGTGGCGAGATAATAACTGCTGTCCCATCCATCATCATTGCCGGAAGTTGATAAGTCAATGATTTACCCCCACCAGTTGGCATAAGTACAAAGACATCATTGCCATTTAAAACTGCCATGATTATATCTTCCTGCATTTGTTTGAACTTGTCAAAACCAAAATACTTTTTCAGGTATTCCCTGAGCTTCTCGTGTGTGATTTTTTCGCTCATTGTGTAATTATATTTTCTTCGGTTGAGAAACGATATTTATCAATTAAAGTTAACAATATTTTTTTTTTCAAAGTAAAAAAATAAAAAATATTATAAAATATTGA
>JALWCU010000132.1 GCA_027015275.1 Bacteroidales bacterium
AAAAAGCATTCTTCACAGCCGAAGTAGAAAAACAGATAAACCAGCCTGTTGCATGGCGTTGGGGCGCCAGCTACCTACCCATTAAAAACTTGCACATTGACATAGGCGGCTATCTGCTCGATAATATCTACACAATTACCTTTGGGCTGGGATACGAATATCGTTGGATAAATATTGCTTTAGGATTCGAAAGTCATCCTATCCTTGGCATGTCCAGTGGCATTTCTCTTGGCTTTAAGCTATAAGGAACACACTTTGATTACAAAAAAACCCGCTGGACTGTGGACCAGCGGGGTAAAAATTTCTTACCTACAATCAATTACTTCTGCTTTGGCAGGAAATAACGTTGATATTTCGTAACTGCATCAACAGCAGAATCACTAAAAGCATCAGGACGATAAATGCCCTTGATGTAGTCTTGTGTCTGATTGCAATAAAATTCATTACCTGGCAAGCCGCTATTTCCTGTGGGTATAATCATCCAACCTTTGTCCCAGTCGCCTACAACAAAGATATGACGCTGCGAAGCACCGGCTATTACCTTGTACCTATTGTTGAGACTGTAAGAATATGGGCTAATTGTGTGTCCACTGCCACCAACGCCATAAGGACCACGGTTTAGACCAAAGAGCTTGTCCAATAGCTTGACTTTACCCAAAGGATGTTCCAGTGTAAGTGTGTGAAGCTTTTGATACTGCCATTTGGAAACATCATTGCCCAGCTCAGAGCGAAGAGTGTCTATGGCATGAATGAAGGCTGTTTGAACATCTGTTGTATAGTCTTCCTTTTCAGGTGTTTTCACGTTATCCAACCATGGATTGAAATGATCATGCAAACCATTTTCGAACATAGTATTTGCAAAAGCCTTGAGCCCCATATATTTTTTCGTCAGTTCTGGTCCGAGCTCATCGATTATCAGGCTACGAACGAATTGATAATAAAACTCTTCGAATATCAGTGGTGCTGCTTGATCTCCGTGCATTATACCATCCCAGTTGACCAATGCTTTGACAGCATCTTTGACAGTCTTGTCTTTTGTCTGAATCTTGGAAACTTCGAAAATAATATCTGGCAATGTACGCTCTACGAGCTTTGACTTTTGGTCATTCTGAATCTTTTTGAAGTCATCTGTAGAAAGCTTTGCTTTGCTCTCAAGTAATTCCTTTATTCTTGCATAACGATAATCCTGGAAAAAATACTGTGTGATATAATATGGATAATCAGGTGCTGATTTGTTATTAGCAGATGCAACAAATCCACATTTAGGGTCAAATTCATAAGGAAGCTGGTCGAAAGGAACCCAGCCTTTCCAGTCATAAAGCGTTGTATCGCCGGGATAAGGTAAATAGCCAGGTCTCAGACGGATAGGAATAGCAGCCCCCATGTGTATTCCAAAATTGCCTTTGTCATCCGCATAAACAATATTTTGCGCTACAGAGCGGAAATATTTAACAGCATTAAGATACTGATTCCAATTCTGTGCAAAATTCAAGCTAAACACTCCCATTAATTCATCGCTCAAAGTGTCATTACCGCCCCAAGCAACGCTCAGAACCTTGTCTTTTATACCCTTGAAACCAGAAACAACGGGACCACGATGTGTGAAATAGAGTTTGCGGTAGAGAGTATCACCTTTTTTCGTAATTATTTGTTCATTGACAATCCTGAGCGGACGCCACTGACCATTGACAAGATACTTCGTTGTATCCTTGTTTATTGTCTCGATATAAAAATCAGCGTCATCGAGCATAACATTTGTCATGCCCCAAGCAATGTGTTTATTGTGCCCAGAAACTATGCCAGGTGCGCCAGGTATTGTAACGCCAGTAGCATCGAGCTTGCCCGGTACAACCAGATGTACTTGATACCAAATGCCAGGAATACCATAGCCCAGGTGCATGTCATTGGCGAGAATAGGTTTACCATAAACAGATTTTTGTGGACCTACTGCCCAGTTGTTGCTTGCTGTGAAAGCCCTAATACCCAAGCTATTGATCTGATTAACGACTTTACTAAAATTAAGTGTCAGCTCGGCTGTTTTGGGGATATGATAATCATAAATATACTCTGACTTGTCAAAGTTTGGAACGGCCAGAGCAAAACGGGCACTATCAACCTTCTGTTTAATCTGCCAAAGCACAAGGTCTCCATTCCATCCTGCTGTCAGGTCCCAAGCCATAAAGCCTATGAGATTCAGTGTGTTCTGTGGTGTCCACAATTCAGGTTTATATCCCAAAATTTTGAACTCAATAGGAAGATTTTTTGCATTTCTAATATACTGATTTACACCGTCAGAAAACTCGAGAAGATAGGTTCTAATACTATCTGGAATGTGCTTATAAAGATAGTTGGAATGCTCTGTTATTCTCAGTGCCCGAAGTAAAAGATCTGTTTGGACAAAGTCTTTGCCAAATATCTCTGACAGACGACCTTGTGTGGCTCGGCGTAGAAGGTCCATGTGCCACAATCTATCCTGCGCCATGATGTAACCCAATGTACGGTATAGGTCATCTAAATTCTGTGCGTAAATATGAGGCATACCCCACTTGTCCCTTTTGACCAGAACCTTGCTATGCAGGCCTGTCAGCTCCACGTTAGCGTTGTAATCAGGATAAGGGGCACGTTTGATATGGTTAACGTACCACGCACCTATTAGGACCACAACGAGAACGATGACAATGATCCAGGTGATAATTTTTTTGATCATAACTCAGATTTTAAATAAATTTATCTCAAATTTAAAAATATGTAAAAGTTTTTCAAAATCTTTTCCTTTGATATGTACATTAATTCTGTCAGAGTCGAATACTACGAGACTTTAAGGTATAGATTGCATAAGATTTGCATTTTGTTAAATAAATTTTCGTATCTTCGTTTAATGAATAATAAGGTAAATTTTGTAATTTTTTTATTCTAACAATTTATATTTGCTACAAATAATAATGATTTGTATGGACGACAAGGAATTTTTAAATACAGATTTTTTCAAGATACGAAGTAATAATGTAGCACCAAGACGTGGAAGGGTATTGATAGCAGACCCTTTTGCAAGTGATTTTTATTTTACCAGATCAGTGGTGCTTTTGTCAGAATATAGTGCCCAGCAGGGATCGATGGGCTTTATTCTCAATAAACCCATGGAAAAGGAAAATTATCCTTCAGAAATTTTCGAGACTTTTGGCGAACAAAATCTTCCACGCGTGTATTATGGTGGACCTGTGGCTACTACGCAGATGTTTTATATTCATCAGTTGCCACCAGACATTCTCAAGGGAAGCGAAGAAATTTTGCCAAATCTGTTTTGGGGTGGTCAATATTCTGATCTTGTACAGCTCATTAAATCAGGTACTCTGACTCTTGACAAAATAAAATTTTTCATAGGCTATTCTGGCTGGGCGCCTGGACAACTGGAAAACGAAATTAATCGTAATTTCTGGGTCATTGACGAAACAAATGCAGAAGAAGCGCTGGGTGATACCACAAACCTTTGGAAATCAAAACTACAGAATCTTGGTCCACGTTACGCAATTTGGACTCATTATCCTGTGGATCCACAATATAACTAATTCTTATCCAGGATATTAAGCAAAAACTATCCATAAATTCTTTTCACGCAGTCCACAGAATTAGGGGCTAACTACTTGTCATACAAAATTTTATTTAGATACTCTGTTAGCTGCTCTCTCGTTTTCTCAAAAACTTGGTTCAAAGGCTTATCCAAACTTGCTTTTTCATCGAAAATCTCGCGGCCTATAATCGGCAGCTGAACCGGACGTACTAAAATTTCGACATCTGAAAATTCATCTCTGATAACAAATTCCTGTGCTTGTGGTTCGTTGTTTGATATTGTTGTAGGATAGAACAAAAAAATTTCTTGGACTTTGTATCTCACTGCATAACTTACCATTTGGTAAAGATCTGCTTGAGAAATGCCAAAATGCTGGTCGTCCCGATTAGAATAAACTATTTTGTATTTGGTGTCTGCAATTATACGTTTTCCATTAATTTCTATCAGTAAATCAGGTCGTAAGGTGAAAATCCCTTGTTGATCGAGCGTTTTGCTACTAACCTGAGCGCGAGCTTTGACCTGCGGCAGTTCCCTATCGATAAAGCCAAAGATGAAA
>JALWCU010000133.1 GCA_027015275.1 Bacteroidales bacterium
TTAATACTTCTGGCAAATTTTTCTTTTTCTTCGGACGAACAAAAATAGTAGTTGGCGTCGGTCGTTTTAATACGCGGCCGTAATAAAATTTTAGAGCATTCACGATATTATTCTGATATGCTTCTGATTTAGCTGCAAATTGCTGTAGATATTGTTTTATTTCTTCATTCTTTATAAGTTCTGGATGTCGAAAATTGAAATATCTTAAGAAACTAAAAAATGCACTTTTGTAATTTCTCTTTGTCCCATCGCTAAAATCTGTCTGCCACAAAGCATTTTCAAATTGCTTTCTGTATATCACAGTGAGTTTGTAATGACCCGTGATTTCCAATATCTTTTTGTGTATTTTTTGTGGACTAACGCTATTATGTTGTTTATTTTCAAATAAATATATCTTAGGCTTATATTTTAAATAATGTTCTTTGATGAGCGTTTTTGTGATTTCATATTCGATATCATTATCCTTTATTTGAGTCAAAAGAACTTTACTCTGTTCGAGAGTTAGACTACTTATCTGCTTAGCACTATAATTAAAATAGTATGCAAGTGTAATTAACAACTTGTTTGCCGGTGAATTTATTTTTTTCAATACTTCGCTTAATTCTTGTAGATTTAACCGCGTAGGGATTCTTTTAATTATTGTATTTATTCCTAAATTAAAATACATTTTACTTCTGCCTAATATTTGCTCATAATAAAATTTTATAGCAGATATTAATTGCCTTTTTTGAGCTTCGGAATAATCATTTTTTCCAATTTTCTGGTGAACGTAATCTGATATTTCCTTATATGTAAGTTTTTCTATTTGTCGATTGCTGTAGTCAATTAAAAACTCTTTGAAATAAAAACCGTAAATTTCTAATGTACGCTCACTTAATTTTCTCAATTTTATATGCTGTGTATATAATGCAAATATTTTTTTATCATAATTGGTAGCGCTCTTGTTAATTTCTTTCTGTCTTGGTTGCTCAAATTTGATTACATCTTTAAATTGTTTGTTTAGTTGGTCTAAATTAGCATCAATAGGTAAGTGCCATTTTCCATAAGTAACACTATACTTGCTGCCATCAATTTGTTTTATTAGCTCAATAATAAAAGTAGAATATTGGCATTCAAGGAAGATTCTTTTTTCACCTTTATATTCTGCAATATATGTGTCTATAATTGTCATTAAATAAAAATAAATTATATTCTCTCATGCTCAATTGTCTGAAAATTAAAAAAAGAAACATTAAAAATCAAATAGTTTTGATAAAAAGATATAACAGTATAGCAGCCTACATAGCGCTACCTGCTCTATAGAATTACCAGTTCTAAAGCTCATTTTATTTGTAAGGAAAGCCTTTTATGGCGGAATTGTTAAGTTATAAGTTCATCTGACGCGCATTCTCTTGTGCAAAATATAAAGTGCCAGATGGGAGGGAAGCTCAATGACTTTAGTAGCATAGCCAAACTGCTGCAGATCCATATAAAAGGTCTCCTGAAAATCCTTATAATGACTGCGTTCCATGTTCTCTCCCAGACGAGTGAGAAACGGCAAATCACCCTGCCCAAAATCATGAACCACGACTGCCACGCGAGCCACTCGTACCATCTCAGACAAAATTCGGTTACGGTTGTATCTATCCGGTCCATGTAGCACAAACGATGATGTTACAATATCAAAACTGCTATTATCGAACATGCTCATATCCACTGCGTTCAGCTTGTAAAACTCAATGTCCGGGTGAGCGCTGCGAGCCTTGCTAAGCATCTTGTCAGACAGGTCTATGCCTACCAGACGTGTAGGTCCTATCTGCTTAAACTGTCCAATCCAGGCACCAGTGCCACAGCCCACGTCCAGGACACTGGCAGCACCAAGTGGTAAATTTCGAGTTAACAACGAAATTGCTCTGCGATATTTTCCTGCTGTTGACATTGTTATTAAGTCATAAAATGGCGCTACTGTGTTAAAAACAAATTCTTCGCGCTTGAAGTTATCCTTTGAGAAATAATCAGCAAGCGACATGGTCATTTTGTCTTTTGTACTACACCAACAAGGAAAGCACCTTGTGAGAGAGCAACCTGCTCATCAATTTCCTTGTCTCTGTCCTGTATCTTACCTTCCTCTATAACCAGTCCTGCCTTTATCTCTGGCCTACCGAAAACGCTAAGCAGACTTCGCAGGGTCTCAGGTGTAAAGGGATGTGAATGTGCTATAGAGCTATCAGTGCGTTCCATCTTGCTTTTTATATAAGGCGAATTGGCATTCAAGGCACCTACAAAAAAATAGCCGCCTGTCTTGAGCACTCGGTAAATCTGCGAGATTGCCCTGTCCAGATTATCCATAAATTCCAGCGCTGTAATAGCAAAGACATTAGTAAAATAATTATCCCGAAAGTCCATATTTTCAGCATCTTTGACAAAAAACATTGCTTGACTAATATCCTTTGCCTGCGCTACTTGTACCATTTTCTCGGAAATATCAATGGCTATAAGCGGAAAACCGAGCGAACTGAAAAATTCCGTCCAATGCCCTGTTCCACAGCCAATTTCCAGACTAAGATTGCGAGGCAATGGCTCTATCATGCTGCGCACAAGCCGTTTCTCCACAATATCAATGTCTTTGCCAAGGTCTGTGCTGTAAAAATCATCGTATTTTGTTGCAATATCACTGAAATCAAACATTGCTTTATTCTATTAGGTTTTGTGCCGAGCTGGTTTTAACACTCCGATCTATTTTACGAATAAGGCCCTGCAACACATTACCAGGTCCGACTTCTATAAATTCCTGAGCTCCGTCGGCTATCATGTTACGCACGCTCTGTGTCCACATCACTGGGGATGTCAGCTGTCGCAGGAGATTGTGCTTTATTTCCTGCGGGTCTGTGTGTGGCATAGCATCAACGTTTTGATACACAGGGCATATAGGTTTAGAAAAATTTGTTTTTTCAATTGCCTGTGCCAGCTCATCTTCTGCTGGTTTCATGAATGGCGAATGAAAACCGCCGCTAACCTTGAGCAACACAACACGACGTGCCCCCATTTCTTTTAATTTTTCTGCTGCTTTTTCGACACCTTGGACTGAGCCTGAAATTACCACTTGTCCAGGGCAATTGAAATTAGCCGCTACAACAATATCATCTATCTTTTTGCATACACTGTCCACCACCTCATCGTCCAGTCCAAGGACAGCCGCCATTGTAGAAGGCTCTATTTCACACGCCTTTTGCATTGCTTCAGCGCGTTTGCTAACAAGCAGCAGCCCGTCTTCGAACGACAAAGCACGAGCCGCTACGAGTGCGGAAAATTCGCCCAAAGAATGCCCTGCGACCATATCAGGCAGAAACTTATCGCCCATTACCTCTGCCATAATAACAGAATGCAGAAATATAGCAGGCTGAGTTACTTTTGTCTGCTTCAGGTCATCCTCGCTTCCTTCGAACATAATGCTCGTAATATCAAAGCCCAGAATATCATTTGCTTGCTCGAAACGCGCACGGGCTAAGTCGCTATGCTCATACAAATCTTTACCCATGCCTGGGTATTGCGCTCCTTGTCCTGGAAATACATAAGCTTTCATAAACGTTTTGTTAAATGTTTTTGACAAAATTAATTTTTTTTTAATATGTTTCAAACATATTACTTTTGTCAATGGCTTGCAATCGCAGATTGAGTAAATAATTAATTTTGTTGATAATGAAAAGGATTGTTGTTTCTCTCTTGTTAGTTTTTATCACTTTAAGTGCCTTTGCCCAACATTTGCTCTCGCCAGATGCACAAATTTCTGTATTTACCATACTCCCAGGTAAAGAACTTTATTCTAAGTTTGGGCACTCAGCAATACGAGTAAAAGATCCGGCACATCGAATAGACTGGGTGTTTAATTACGGAACATTTGACTTTAGCACACCACATTTCTATCTAAAATTTCTGCGCGGACGTCTAAAGTATATGCTCTCTGTACAGACTTATAGCTCTTTTTACAATGAATACAAATACGACCGCCGCTCTACTTATGAGCAGGTGCTTGACCTGAGCCCAGAGCAAAAAGAACGTATTTTTAGATTCTTGTGGTGGAATGCCCAGCCAGCTAACCGTTATTATTTATATGATTTCCTTTATGATAACTGTGCTACACG
>JALWCU010000134.1 GCA_027015275.1 Bacteroidales bacterium
GTTTTGCGGCATATATCGGTGAAGTTTCCATGTTAATTCAACCACAACACCAAAAGCCCCTTCACTCCCTTTGAAGATGTCGAGTATATTGGGGCCAGTAGCAGCGGCGGGGAAGTCAATAGTTTTTATAGTGCCACGAGGGGTTATAACTTCAATAGAGAGCACGTTGTCAGCCGCGTCGCCGTAGTATGATGACTCTTGGCCAGAGCCCAGGGTAACGAACCAGCCGCCGACAGAAGAATATTCAAATGATTGCGGGAAATGTCCACAAGTATAAGAATGTTTAGTCTTCAGGTATGCAGGTGCGAAGTTTAGCTGGTGTTCGAGAGCTGGGCCCATTATTCCTGCTTGTACCCTGGCGGTCTGATTTTTTTCGTTTATCTGTAGGATTTTGTTCATGTGTTTTGATAGGACAATGGTAATGCCGCCATTTGTAGGCTGTATGCCAAGTGTAACTGACGTACCACCTGCAAAAGTATAGATAGGAATCTTTTGTTCATTGCAAAAATTAACGAGCTCTTTTATCTGTGCTTTGTTGCGAGGATACACGACGAGGTCAGTGGCAGGCTCTATTTGTTTTTTTCTCAGTTGCCAAGCCTCCTCGAGCGTTTTGCCGAATGAATATTTGACCCTGTCGTAAGTATCGAATGAAACGTCCTGTACACCAATTATTTTAATTATTTCGTTGATTTGATTTTCTGTTAGATTCGAAGGTCTTTTCTGGTCGAGAGTTTCAAGGCCAAGAGTGCTACTTAAGGAAAGTTCCTTGTCGGAAAGTTTCAGTTTTTGTTTGAGCAGCTCTAATAATTTTGAACTAGGATGCTTAAAGGCATCTGGAGCGCCGTATTTAAAGATAGAGCGGAAAGAGCCTGGGGGCGGAGGATAATCAATCCATTTAGGCTGGGATGTCATATTGTGTCTCATTGTTAATAGATTTTAGCATGTTTGGAAAATAAAAAATTTGTTTGATTTCGTTTATTTGTTCATTTATTTGTTCTTGTGTCCAGTTAAGTTCCTGTGCAGCAGTCAGGGCTATGAGGTTTAGAGAATTTTCATCGGGCATGCCAAGTGAGCCAATTCCGGTGCGGCGCATAATTATGTCGGTTAAAGTTTGTGCCATTTCGTTTCTGATGGCGAATACAACTTGAGCGAGATTTTCACCGTCTTTGTTGAAAAAGTGTTGTAGTTTAGGATTTGAAAGATATAAATTCATAATATTATCGATCTCAGAGCCATACGAGTAAATCAGGTATCTGATTTGTCTGTTGTTCATCATGGGATATTGGGCGGCTTTCTTTTTTATGAATTGTTCTATATCAGAGATTTTAGAAGTAATTAGATGTTGGTCTGCCGATGTGCTTTTAGATGGTTTGTAACCTAATTTTTTCTGGGCAAGGTTGATTACCTTTTCTGCTAGTCTTCGGCTCGTGGTAAATTTGCCACCTTCTGCGCTTATTAATCCATGTATGCCGTTTTTTTCTTCATCTTCTATTTCGTATTTGCGAGAGGCGCGGTACACGTCGGATGTGGTATCTTCGACGAGAGGTCGCAGTCCCCCATAAATATAAGCTATATCTTTGTATTGTATTTTGTAATTTGGTTTTAGAGCACTGTTGACTTTGTCAAGAAGTTCATCAACAGATTCTTTTGTAACCTTGTAGTTATCTGGATTCCCATTATATTCTTTGTCTGTAGTCCCGATTATAGTTTTTTCACGGTAAGGTATGAGAAAGAAATGCTCAGAATCAGGCGATTGTGACGCAAACACAAATTTATCTGAGAATTTTTTATCGATAACGATGTGAATGCCTTCGGATCTGCGTATATGTTTGATTTCTTTGTTTTGTCCGGTTCTGGATAAGACGATGTCTGCCCATGGACCGGCTGCATTGATTACCAGCCGTGCTTTTAGCTTGAGTATTCGATTTGTTAGCAAGTCCCTTGCTACAATGCCTTTTATTTGTGTGCCTTTGGATGTTTGTTCATAGATAAATTTTTCCATTTGTGTATAATTGGCGACTTGAGCGCCATAATGCAGAGCAGATTTTATAAAAGAGAGCGTCATGCGTTCTGGAGAATGATTGCGATAGTCGTAATACAGGAATCCGCCCTGAAGATTTTGCAACTTAATTTGTGGAAAGTGTTTGGCTATAGTCTGTTTAGATAGATAAGAGAAATGCGGAATTTTTTTGGACTTGTCCCAGGCTTTTTTTTGCCCCAATGACAAAAGCTCATACATTGTCATCCCGCTGTGCATGGCCCACAGAGGTGTGTGCATATAGTTGTATATTACAAAGATAAATGGCAAAGGTATAACGAAATTTGGTGCGATATTGGCCAAGATTCTGCGTTCGAGCAGAGATTCATGTACAAGGTGTAGTTGGCCAGTGGCCAGGTAGCGGAGTCCTCCATGAATCATTCTAGATGAAGCAGAGGATGTGCCGCTGGCAAAGTCGTTTTTTTCTATTAGTGCAGTGTTAAGGCCTCTGAGTGCAGCTCCGTAAGCAATAGTAGCACCGGTGATACCGCCGCCAATTATAAGTATATCAAAGGTTTGGTTATTATAATTTTCAGTAAATCGTTTCATTTTGTTATTAGTTTAGTGGTTTTTGTTAGGTCAGAGGTCTGACCAGAAATTTGTAGTTTTAATAAATACCTACTTGTCTTTGTAATGTTGGTAATATCAAAAAACTGTGATTTTTATAATAATGATTATAAAATTTTAAGAATAAATGAATTTCGAGGTTGATGCTGTTTCATAAGAAATTATGCATGTTCTCTGAATGTTATACGTAGTGCTTTTATGGTATTTTTTTATTAGATTTTAGAACAGTTTGGCAGAAGATATTTATTGTCGTGTGTTTTCTGCTGATGATTGTATTATCAATAGATAAGAAGATTCAGTTAATTGTATGGTGAAAGCTATTTGTCAAAGAACCTAATTAGCAGGTTATGGATTGATGATTATAAGTTAACAGTCATTTTGATATAGTTTTTAATGCTTTGATCCATAGCCTTTTTGACAATTTTTTTTATATTGAGATTATTATTTATGATATTATGTTCAAGCTCTATGTAATATTGTGATGAAGACTGCCTATTTTCAGGAAGCTGGAAGTATTTCAGTGCTAATTTGAGATAAGCCTGTTTGGTGTCATTGAATATCATTCTTGCGATAGAGTTGTCGCTAAGAGTAACGAAAAGTTCCTGGAGCTGCCAGTCGTAATTAGAGAACTCTTGAGGACTATGAGCTGGTGCTGGGCTTGTAGAAAGTTTTTTGAGTATTTCTTGTGGGGCTGTATGTGTGGCTTTATGAGCTAGTTCTGGAAGTAGAATAGTACGAAATTCGAGCCAGTCTTTTATTATTTTTTTTGGTATGAGATCGCAGTGTTTTACCAAAGTTTTGAGCACTCCGAGGCTACCTTGACTGATAAAGTCATTGACAACAGATGGTTTTCCGTGTTTGATAGTAACCCACCCTTCCGTAGAAAGTGTTTTCAGAGTTTCGCGTAAAGTTTGGCGTGTTATTCCCAGTTGCTGTGCGAGTATTCTCTCTGAGGGAAGATTATCTCCAGGTTTCCAGACTCCGTTAACGATATTTTGTATTAATTGTTTTTCTGCAAATAGGGCTGGGCGAAGTAATTTTGTATTGTTATTATCCATGCTAATGAGTTTAACTGGTCTGACATCTGACCACAAAGTAATTTTTTTTCAAAAAAAATTCAAGTAAAAATCAAATTTTTGTTATTTTCGTGGTAAAATTGTTTGTATATGTTGATTGTCAATCTTTTAAGAGTGATGCTAACCAATTTGCGTTTAAAAAAGATTTTAATAATTTTTTTTAAAGGGACTTAAAATATTGTTATGGTATAATGTGTTAATAATGTTTTAATTAGCCAGATTTGGGGTTGAAAAGTGGCTTCAATTTTGGCTGCTGGATTACAAATAACATTGAGAAAGTTGTTATAGAAAATACTATTAATTAAAAACAAAAGCATATATTTGCGTACGTCTAAAAAACAAGTGATTATGCAAAGTAAGAGTTTAGCTTCCAAACCAGTAAGGTTTCTTTACAGTTGGATAGTATTTTTTATTGTATGGTTGGCTTTTACCTCTACTTTAGCCTTACCAGAGGTAATCACAGGAGCTGTGGTTGCATTAATTTTGGCGGCTTTTAGTTACGAGACTTTTACCGGCTGGGGATTTAAAGGTATAAAGTTAAGTAATTTATGGTGGTCGTTTGTTTATGTAATCAACTTCCTGTGGTTAATGGTAAAAGCCAATTTTAATGTGGCAAGAATTGTCGTAACTCCGAGTTTGCCTATTAATCCAGGCATTGTGGAGTTTGAGACAAAGCTTACCAATGAGTATGCCAAGATGGTCTTGGCTAACAGTATTACTTTAACTCCTGGTACATTCACAGTGGATGTAGTAGATAATAGGTATTATATCCATTGGTTGGATGTAACTGTGACGGATCCGGAAGAGGTCTATAAGGAGATAGCAGAGCCGTTTGAGCGTATTTTGTTGAAAATCTTTAACTAAGAAGCTATGGGAATTACAATTCATTTAATCGATTACATTGTATTAGGTATTATTTCAGTGGCTTTATTACTTGATTTTTATCGTTTCACACGTGGGCCGCTGGCGTCTGACCGGGTGATGGCAACAGATACTATGACTGTTAGTACTACAGCGCTGTTGGTATTTCTGGGGTATCTTTTTGATCGTTACATTTATCTGGATATTGCATTGATATATGCAGTATTAGGTTTTATTGGAGTTATTGTCATTGCTCGTTATCTGGAAGGTGGCGTATAAGCCATTTTTTTTTACTCTCTTTAACCAGAAAATTAAAACATTATGGAACAGGTATTAACATACGTAGGTTATATCTTTGTTGTTATAGGAGCTATCTTCTTGTTTTTAGGAGGCCTTGGGATAGTTCGACTGCCTGATATTTATTGTCGTTTGCAGGCAGGGACAAAGGCATCGACGTTGGGAGCTATGAGTTTGATTCTGGGGGTAGGTTTTTTACAGCCGCAGTGGATGATAAAGGCATTGATAATAATTGTCTTTATAGCCCTCTCTAATCCTTTGAGCTCTCATGCATTAGCACGCGGTTCTTACCGTCATAAGATTCGTCCTTGGACCAAGGAGGATATTGACGCTTATGCTCAGTATATCAAGGAACAAGGCGAGAACGAAGCAGCAGAGGAAGATAAACAACAAGAAAAACAAGAGTCATGAGTACTATAATAACAGTAATAGTAGTAATAGGTGCATTATTTCTTGTAGCAGCTGCTATTTATGCTGTGCACAAGAAAGATTTGGTAGTGGCTACAGTTGCGACATCTGTAATAAGTCTGGTGCTTTCTGCTTTTTACTTTATTTTGCAGGCGCCTGATGTTGCACTGACAGAAGCTGCTATAGGTGTTGCTCTTACAACGATAATATTCATTGTTATCATAAGGAATACAAAACGTTTTGAAGATTAAATCTGTGACCTATGAAAAAATTAATTGCTTTAATTTTTGTTTTGTATATAGGGGTTGAGATGTTTTTTGTTTTTTATCAGATACCCTTTGGCATGGACAGAGTACAGAGTAAGGTCGGTAAGTTTTATTTAGAGCATTCACCCAAGGATTTGAAAGTTGCCAACGCAGTAACTTCTATAGTAGTTAACTTTCGTGGTTTTGATACTTTGGGTGAGGTAACTGTGTTGTTTATTGCGACTACGGCTTTGGGAAGTATTTTGTTCCGCAGCCGTAAGGTTCATAACCGCCTTAACTCTAAGCGTACGTCTGTAGAAGCCAGTATGATAGTCCAGGTAGCAGGGCGTTTTCTGGTTCCCTTAATAGTGTTACTTGGTGCTTATGTATTTATACATGGTCATCTGACGCCTGGTGGTGGTTTCCAGGGAGGTGTAATTATAGCGACGGGTGTTTTGTTCCTGTTGTTAGCTTATCGTCAGTTCTCAGTAAATCACGAACCTATTACGTGGATAGAATCACTTGCTGGTGCCACTTTTGCAGGTTTGGGGCTTACTGGAATATTTGTAGGTAAGACTTTCCTTGAGAACTTTCTGGGAACCGGCAAATTGAACGACCTACTCAGTGGTGGTATAATACCGCTGATATACATAGCTGTTGGCTTCAAGGTTGCAGCTGAGTTGACTGGTATTCTTGATACTATTCTTTCTATTAGTGTCCCAGTAGAAGAAACAGAAAATCAAAATTAGAAAGATGGATAATATTCTGATTCTGAAAATAGCTTTTATTGGCGCTTCCATCACTTTGCTATTTATTGGGTTGTATGCAGTTTTGACAAAGCGTAATTTGATTAAAATAGTTTTGGGCTTATCCATTATGGATAATGGACTAAACTTGCTTTTCATAACCATGGGCTTTGTTAAGCATGGTACAGCGCCAATTTTTTCTCCATTAGTAATGGAAAAGCTTAAGACAGTAGATGCGGCAGCACAGGTAATGGTTGATCCTGTGGTGCAAGCCTTAGTGCTGACTGCTATTGTTATCGGTTTTGGTGTTACAGCAGTAGCTCTTGCACTTGTACTTCGTCTTTATCGTCATCACAATACAACAAACATTGATGAAATAAGGAATCTAAAATGGTAGCAGTAAATCCAATTTATTACATAGCTCTTCCCCTATTTTTTGCATTCTTGTTGCCTTTGTTTGGGAAGATTCATAAGGAGTTGATACGCATTGTGCCCGGGTTACTATATGCTTACTTTTTGGGTATGTCATTTTATATGTTGCGGCATGTTTTTGTTACCGGGCAGCCTTACATTGTGGAGATAGCAGGTTGGAAAGCACCATGGGGTATTAACCTGGTATTTGATGCTTTTACAGGCCTGATAATAACATTTATTTCTGTACTGGCATTTCTGGTATGGTTATATAGCTATCGCTTCAAGAAGGTAGAGTTTGACAATGCTTTGAAGTATTTTGTTCTATTGATGCTCGTTACGGCTGGTTCTATGGGTATTGTTATGACCGGTGATATTTTCAACCAGTTTGTATTTTTGGAAATAACAGGTTTGAGCTCTTACGGTCTAACAGCTTATTATCGCGGGCGTGATGGAGCCGAAGCAGCATTCAAATATTTGTTAATTGGCTCTCTGGCATCTACATTCGTTCTTATGGGTATTCTGCTGATTTATACTCAGCTGGGTACATTGAATATGGCCGATATTGCCCGTAATATTCATTTGATGAAGCCGAGTTTGAAGATAGCAGCCTTCTTGTTGCTTTTCATGGGCTTTGGTATTGAGGCAGAGATGTTTCCGATGAATGGATGGGCACCTGATGCTTATTCACAGGCTCCAGGGCCAATCGGTGCTGTTTTTGCTTCGATGACATCAAAGGCTGGTTTGTATGCTTTGATACGTTTGACCTTTACCATTTTTGATTTTTCGAGCGTAAGTAAGCTATTGTTTATAATGGGCTTGTTGACCTTGCTTTTTGCCGAGGGTATTGCATTACGTCAAGAGAAAATCAAGAGGATGCTTGCTTATTCGAGTATAGGTCAGATTGGCTTGATTATGGTAGCATTCAGCTTTAATACATATTTAGGTGTATTTGCTGGTATTTTCTTGATGATTAACCATGCTTTGATAAAGAGCCTCTTGTTCTTCTCAGCAAGTTACCTGGCATATAATTCGCCTAAGAAGTATATCAAGGACATTCAGGGCTTTGGAAAGGTTATGCCAATTACATCCTTTTTATTTGCGCTGGGTGCATTTGCTATAATAGGGTTTCCGCCGTTTTCTGGATTCTGGAGTAAGTTTTATTTCTTACTTGCAGCTGCACAGAAGCACTACATTGTGCTAATAGTTTTGATTTTGTCTGTTAGCCTTGTAGAGCTGGTTTATTATCTGCGTGTAGTTCATAAGTTGTACTTTGCTAAGCCAACAGGTGATTATGAACCACATAGCCCGAACTGGAATGGTATGCTGGCAATGATATTGCTGGCCCTGGTAATCATAGCTATTGGTGTGTATCCGGATTTGGTTACACACTACATAGATAAGGCAGCTGTTATGATAATGGATAAAGCTCAGTATATCCATAATTCATTAGGTATTTAAAATAACTTTAAATTGACTGAAGATGAATACTTTAGTATTGTTGCTTTTAATATTTTTTGGAGGTGGGCTGCTAACATATCTGGCATATAAAATCAGTAAGGTAGTTGGAGATATACTGATTGCAATCCTTGGTCTGGCAGGGGCTTATGTCTTTTTCACAGTAAGTTCTCAGACTTCTTTGACCTTTAGTTTGGGAGGCTTTACCCTGGGACTTGGATTTAGTGAGTATTCCTGGATTTTTGGATTGTTATTATCGATCTTAGCGCCATTAGCCCTTATATACTCCATACCTTATATGAAAGGTCATGACCGTCTGGAATGGTTTTACATGTTGTTTTTGTTTGTCATAGGCGGCATGTTTGGTATTTTGATGGCCAAAGACTGGGTTACATTATTTATTTTCTGGGAAATAATGACATGGTCTTCTTATTTAATCATCCTTTACTCACGCAAGAAGGGATTGGATAAGATAGGTCTGAAATATATCTTCTTTAGTGCTATTGGAGCGTATTCCCTGCTGACTGCAATCGTTGTTATTGGAGGGACTATGCGGACACTTAGTATTGCAGAAACAATAAGTCTTTTTGGTGTTTTGCCACTAAAGGCCCAGCTTCTGATAGGCATTTTATTAATAACAGGATTTGGAGTTAAGGCAGCAGTAATGCCTTTGCATGTATGGGCGCCTGATGCTTACACCAATACTCCGATGAGTTTCTCTGCTATTTTCTCAGGAGCTATGTCTAAGATGGGTATTTATGGTCTTGGATTGGTTGTAGTTAACATGTATTTGAATCATGGTATTGGTTCAGTGGGGCATTGGCTGGCATGGTTTGGAGCTTTTACAGCTCTTTTTGGTACTTTCTACGCAGTTGTCCAGGACGATGCCCGTAAGCTTCTGGCATGGTCGTCAGTAGCACAGCTTGGTTATATTGTAACAGGTATAGGAATTGGGACTAAGCTTGCTGTTTTTGCAGCTCTGTATCTGGCACTGCTTCATGGCTTGTTTAAGGGAACGTTGTTCATGGCAATAGGTGCAGTAGAGAGGCAGGCAGGGACTACTAAGTTCTCTGAATTGAGAGCATTGATTCGCAAGATGCCTTATACGTTTCTTTCTGCATTGATAGCAATTATAGCTCTTGCTGGTATTCCGCCTTTGGCTGGTTTTGTTGGCAAGTGGATGTTGTATGAGTCATTGATTACATCGGGTCATTATTGGGTAGTTATTTTCTTATTCTTTGCCAGTACGGCTGGGTTCCTATATTCTTATCGATTTTTGTTCGGTGTATTCTTGGGACAGGAAGAAGATGATTATAAAGATGTTAAAGAAGCACCTGCTTTGATGACACTTCCGATGTTACTGTTGGCATTGGTATTAATAGTACTTGGTACTTTGCCAGGTTTTATATTTAAGCCATTGGCATATAGCATGCAAGGACTGGGATTTACGGATATAAGTTATCACATGTCTGTTCTGACGAATAGTTGGGGCAATTCTGTTTCTTTGCCTTATATATCATGGACATTGGCAACGGTCTTTGTTTTGTTCCTGATTGTTATTACATGGGTTAATCACAAGGGAACGCATAATGTAAGTACAAAGGACATTCATACAGCAGGTGAGCCACCATCCGAGGAAGATAATTATCATTTTGCTCTGGATTTTTACAAGCCATTTATGAGGTCTATCGCACCGGTCTTTAAGTATTCGATAACCAGGATATATAATGCTATTGGTCGCGGCATAGAAGATTTCTTTGAATATGTACGCCGCTTCTATACTGGAAATGCGCAGACTTATGCTTTGTACGTAATAATATTCTTTGCGATATTACTTTTACTTGCAAATCAGATATTCTAACATTAAAACTTAAGGAAAATGACTTTCTGGCAAATATTAGGTATAGCTTTGCTAACGATATTGATAGCCTTTATCACAGGTCTGTTTTACATGGGTATTAGACGTAAGGTAATAGCCCGTGTACAGAATCGCTACGGACCTCCAGTATATCAGAATTTTTTGGATGTAATGAAGTTGTGGTCCAAGGACTCTAACATCCATCATGGTATTATGCAGCATTTAGCACCATTGTGGATGATTTCTATGAGTATTGCGACTTTGCTGTTTGTGCCTATTGCATATAAGAGCCATTTTTGGACTAATTTTACCTTTAATGGTGATTTGATTTTGTTGCTGTATTTGATGGTGTTCGGTTCTTTGGGTTTTGCATTAGGTGTAGGCCAGACAGGCAACCCCAACTCAGCCATAGGTGTATCCCGTGGTTTGACCCAGTTAGTAGGTTATGAGTTACCCTGGGTTATAGCTCTTATAGCTGTGATGATTCAGTACAAGACCACATCACTGACAGATTTAGTGGCCTTTCAGCAGCAGCACCACACGTGGATAGCCTTTCAACAGCCATTTGCATTTTTGGCAGCGTTTTTATTAATACCTGCTATGTTTCATTATTCACCGTATGATGTTATAGTAGCTCCAGCAGAGTTGGCTTCTGGTCCTATCTCAGAGTTCGGTGGTAAGTATTTAGGTTTGATGATGAGCTCCTCAAGTATTTTTATGTTTGCAAAGTTAGCATTGTTTGTAGATATATTTCTGGGAGGTGCACAAAATTGGCTGTGGATGATTATAAAGACGCTAACGCTGTATATGTGGCCTGTCCTATGGAGTGCGATAAGTCCACGTTATAGGACAGAGCAGTCTATATGGTCTGTGTGGAAATGGCCTTTGATTTTGTCAGTTTTAGGCTTAATTATAGCATCAGTTTAATTAGCTAGCAAGGCTAAATAAAAAAAGAAAAGCTATGAACTATGTTTTAAATGATCGCGAAAGCTCAAAGATAATCGAGTTTATAAAAAATTTTGCGCGCAAAAATTCTTTGTGGATAGCTGCTTATGGGACTGGCTGCGGAGCAATAGAGATTCCGCCGACCATGACATCCCGTTATGATGCTGAGCGACTCAGTATCCGTGGAGCTGCTACACCACGTCAGGCCGATGTTCTGTTAATCACGGGATATCTGGCTGTAAAGACTCTCAAGCGCGTTATACGTACTTATGAGCAGATGCAGGATCCTAAGTATGTTATAGGATTCGGTTCTTGTACTATAAATGGCGGTATGTATTGGGATTCATACAATACCATTAAGCAGCTTGGGCTGTATATCCCTGTGGATGTTTATATAAATGGTTGTATGCCTCGTCCAGAAGCTGTTATTGCGGGTTTTGCTAAATTGCAGGAAATGATTGGTAAGGGCGAAGCCAATGGCTGGAAACATTATAAAGAGAACCTGGAGTGGTACCGCCAGAATCAGCAAAGGTTAATTAAGAATTGGAAAATGCCGGACTTTAACTGGTAATTTTACAATAAATTAAAATTTGGAAAAATGGCAGATTTGAATTTTGAAAATAAATTAATCATAGATATACAGGAGCATTTTCGGGAGAATATTATAGCTGCTAAGGTTAAGAGACAAAAACGAGTAGAAATCAGGACAAACCGCGAGAGTATAGAAAGTGTGCTGTTGTATCTGAAGGAAAAGCAAGGATTTATACACTTGGCACATATATCTTGCGTTGACTGGATGGAGGAAAATCGTTTTGAGCTGGTTTTTATTCTATGGCAGCCACAAGAGAAGATTAATGTGTTGGTAAAAATCGATGTTAATAGGCTAAACCCTGTTGCTCCTAATATCGATTATATCTGGTCTCAGGCTAATACTTACGAACGAGAGATTCGTGAGATGTTCGGTATTGAGTTCGAAGGCCTGGTAGGGCGAAGGGAGCTGATCCTGGAAGATTGGGATGACATGCCCCCTATGCGTCGGGATTTTGATACATTACAATATGTAATGGATAACTACAAGTTCCGTAGCGGACGTGAAGATGCTCAGGATGTCCGTGAAACTATTGCCAAACGTACAGGTGAGGAAATTCCAGAAATCGCAAAGAAATATTCAAGATGAGACAGGAAAAGACAACAACAATATACTTAGGTCCACAGCACCCTGGTATCACTGGTAACATGATGATCAAACTGGAAGTGCAGGGTGATACAGTGGTAAAAGCCGAGACTCATATCGGTTATTTGCACCGCGGCTTCGAAAAACTGATGGAACGCCGCAACTGGTTGCAGAGCTTTACTATTCTTTGTCGTATCTGTGTGCCAGAGCCTGATCCAAATGAAGAGAATTATGCACGTGCTGTCGAAGAGATAGAAGGAAGGGAAGTGCCAGAGAAAGCTCGCTGGATAAGAATGTTGGTTTTGGAACTGGCACGTATTCAGGCATATCTATTGTGGTATGGTGGACAGTCTGCTTCTTTGGGTCTCTATACTATAGGACAGTGGTCTGTAGGTGATAGAAACTATGTATTGGACTTGTTTGAAGAGCTCACAGGCGGACGTGTTTATCACATGTATATATGGCCGGGCGGTGTTCGTCGCGACTTACCCAAAGGATTTAAGTTACGAGTTGCCCAGGTTATGGATTACATAGAGAAAAGGCTGGATGATTATGACCGCGTAATGTTTGATAATGCGATATTCCGTAAGCGTACACAGGGTATTGGATATATTCCACCTGAGAAAGCTCAGGAATGGGGCGTTGTAGGACCTCCTTTGCGTGGTGCTGGTATTGCCAGTGATGTACGTAAAGATGAGCCTTATGAGTTTTATGATCAGGTCGATTTCATTGTTCCTGATATGTACAACACTAGTGATGTATGGGCAAGGGCAATGGTAAGGCGCTTTGAGATTCGTCAGGCTATTCACATCGTACGCCAAATATTGGATAAGATGCCCGACAAGGGTGTGGTATGGAATAAGATACCAAATCCACATAAATGGAGAATACCACGCGGGGATGCTTACGTAA
>JALWCU010000135.1 GCA_027015275.1 Bacteroidales bacterium
ATTTTTTGATACTACACAGATGTAATTAGAATTTGTGCTTTTATAAGATGATTTTTTTTGTGCTTCAATAAATTTTGGCGATTATTTTTGAAAATTAAATTCTTTAATTAAAATTGCATTGATAATAGATGAGGCGGCCTGCCATAACATAATTTTAACTTAATTAGCAAATTCTTATCTCATTAAAATAAAAAGGATTATTAAATGTATCACCTTAATGAATTGCAAGAGAAGACATTAGCCGAGCTGAAGACAATTGCAAAAGAGCTTGGTATTAGAGGGGTTTCTACCCTTAGAAAGAAAGACTTGATTTACAAGATATTAGATGTCTCGTCGCTTAGAGAAAGCGAAAAAATTATAGAGAAGAAAAAACAAAGAACTGACCGAAAAACACATCAGAAGCCTGAGACTGAAAAGATTAAGGAGGTTGTAAAGGACGCTCAGCAAGTATTGGATCAGGCCAAGGAGCTTATTGCAGATGTTGATACCAAGATTGGTGGCAACCTGCC
The DNA here is from genome assembly GCA_027015275.1 of Bacteroidales bacterium. Taxonomy (GTDB): domain Bacteria; phylum Bacteroidota; class Bacteroidia; order Bacteroidales; family S143-33; genus S143-33. The sequence continues at coordinate 510 of JALWCU010000135.1, forward strand.
CACTCAGACTCCTGCTTCAGAGCCAAAGAGACCAGTCGAACAGACTAGTCAGCCACAGCCGAAAATAGCAGAGAAAAAGGATACTGTCCAGAAACCTCAGGACAAAGAAAAGAAAAAACAAGAACAGAAAACTACTACATCTGAGCCAACGGAACAAACAAAGCAGAAAAAAGAACATTTATCTCAGGCTCAGGTTACAAAGCAGAAAGAAACTGGACACAACAAAGAACAGTCCGCACAACAGAAGGCAGCGCAGCAACAGAAACAGCAGCCACAGCAGCAGAAAACATCCCAGCAGAACGTACAGCAAAAGCAGCAAGCTCAACAGCAAAAGAAATATTATCAAAACAGGCAGCAACGTCAGCAGCGTCAATATGAGCAACAGAATAACCGTATTTTTGATGAAGCTGGGATAATACGTAATTGCGGCGTCTTGCAAGTCATTGAAAACGAAGGTTATGGCTTCTTGCGCTCTGCTGCTTATAATTATTTCCCTTCGCCAGATGATATTTATGTTTCAATGTCTCAGGTCAAACGCTTTGGTCTGAAGACTGGCGATACCGTGTGTGGAAGCATCCGTCCGCCAAAGGACAATGAAAAGTTCTTTCCCCTGATAAAGGTAGAGCGTGTTTGCGGCAAAGACCCGGATGTGGTTCGAGAGCGTGTGGCTTTTGATTTTCTCACGCCTACTTTCCCGAACGAAAAATTTAATCTCACTGGTAATGGACATAATAATTTGTCCATGCGTGTAATAGACCTATTTTCTCCTATTGGCAAAGGGCAGCGTGGACTGATAGTTGCTCAGCCAAAAACTGGTAAAACATTTCTGCTCAAGGAGTTGGCTAATGCTATTGTGGATAATCATCCCGAAGTTTATTTGATTGTCCTACTCGTTGATGAGCGCCCCGAGGAAGTTACAGACATGAAAAACAGTGTCCGTCGTGCTGAAATTATTTCCGCAACTTTTGATGAACCGGCTGACCACCATGTTAAAGTTGCTGAGATGGTCATTGAAAAAGCAAAGCGCCTAGTGGAAGTGGGACATGACGTTGTTATTTTATTGGATTCGATTACACGTTTAGCTCGAGCTTATAACACTATTACACCGTCCAGTGGCCGTGTATTGTCAGGCGGTATGGAAGCTTCGGCACTGGAAAAACCAAAGAAATTTTTCGGTGCGGCACGTAATATAGAAAACGGCGGCTCTCTTACAATTGTGGCTACGGCTTTGATTGACACTGGCTCGAAAATGGACGAGGTGATATTCGAGGAATTCAAGGGTACAGGCAACATGGAGCTGGTACTCGATCGCAAATTGGCTAACAAGCGTATATTCCCTGCTATTGATATAAATGCTTCTGGAACACGGCATGAGGAACTCTTGCTTGACCAGGAAACACTTAACCGTGTATGGGTTTTACGTCGTTCATTGCTGGCAGATATGACACCACAGGAAGCAATGCAGTTTTTGCAGGAACATATCGCTGACACTAAGGATAATGATGAATTTCTGCGTCAGATGAATAGTTCTTTCTAAAATTTGTTCATTTCTTGGTATTTGCTTGTGAATGTGGATGATATAGAAGCAGAGTTTCTCGTAGATGTTCTTTGCTGATGTGCGTATAAATCTCTGTGGTCAAGATTGATTCATGTCCAAGCATTTGCTGAACCGAACGCAGGTCCGCACCGCCGTCTATTAGATGTGTAGCAAAGCTATGACGTAGGGTGTGCGGACTTATTTTTTTTTCTATGCCTGCTTGTGCTGCTGTTTTTTTTATTATTAAAAAAATCATGTTGCGTGTGAGCTTCTCGCCACGATTGTTGAGAAAAACAATGTCAGTGAATTGTGGTTTTATGGGATAAAGTTGCCGATGGTCTATCAGATATGTATTTATTTCGTTGATGGCACGGTTGCTGATTGGCACGAGCCTTTGTTTATTTCCTTTACCAGTGACACGGACAAAACCGTCGTCAAAAAAAAGGTCTGATATTTTTAGGTTAACAAGTTCGGATACGCGTAAGCCACAGCTGTAAAGCGTCTCTATAATTGCACGGTTCCGCTGTCCGTGTTTTTTGTTCAGATCAATACTATTTATCATTTTGTCTATTTCTTCGACGCTAAGTATTTCGGGTAGTTTTCGCTGAAATTTTGGGGCTTCAAGTAATAATGTGGGGTTATGTGCCATTGTGTCGGTATTAATCAGGAACTTGTAAAAACCTTTTATACCCGAGATCATCCTGGCTTGGGTACGCTCGCTTACGCCGATTTCGTATAGGTAAGATATAAAGCGCTGAATATCTGTCATTTGTACTTCGTAGGGTGATAAGTTCTTGTTTTCAATATCCAGGAAAAATTGTATTAGTCGAGAAATGTCTTGTAGGTAGGCCTTTATAGAATTATCTGCCAGGTTTTTTTCAAATTTGAGAAAAATACGAAAACTGTTGAGTTCGTCATGCCATATTTGTTCTGCTTGAGCCATTAATGATTTTGTTTTAGCATTATACCTGCTATCTGGCGGCCTTTGTCCCCACGGCGTGCCGAGTAAAATTTATTGTTATTGCAGGATGTGCACAGTGCTATGTGATCGATATTTTGTTCTGGGATACCGGCTTGCAGAAGTTGGTATTTATTGACTTTCCACAGGTCAAGGTAAAGTTTATTTTTGCGCCTTTCGAAAAAATCATCAGCTTTTCGGGCAAAGGTATATTTGAATGCTTCGAGTACGTCTTGTCCTACTTGATAGCAGCATGGGCCTATGGATGGGCCAATGACAGCTACTATGTCGTGGGGGCTGGAATTGTAGCCGTCTTTCATTTTTTGCACTGCCTTGAAAGTAATGAGTTTTGCACTGCCACGCCATCCGGCATGAACAGCAGCAATGACTTTTTTGCGTGTGTCTGCTATCAGCACGGGTACACAGTCTGCTGTTGTAACAATGAGCATTAGGTTTGGCTTGTTTGTTACTAAAGCATCATAATATTTTATAGCGTCGTCTGCACTGGTGCTTCCTTTGCCAGCATCTTGCTCGCTGGCTATCAGGATGTTGTCGCTGTGTATCTGGTCCATAAACACAAAGCGCTCTAAAGGTACATCGAGCTCTGAAGCGAGTTGTTGTCTGTTTTTCAGAGAATAAGGGTCTCCGCTTTTTATGCTCATGTTAGCCCATTGGAAAGGCGAGTGGCTATGCCCACCGATACGTGTGGAGAAAAAATGTTTGATAAAAGGATATTTAGCCAGGAGTTGAGAATTTAATGTGTTAATCATTTTCTTAAGACCAGTGTTTTTTTTACTTTCAAATGTAAAAAAATAAAACATCATTTCACGACTATGAGACTTCTGAGTTTGAGATTTAGCAATATACATTCACTTCGTGGGGAGCAGATAATTGACTTTGTCCAGCCACCGCTAAGTGATACGGGGATTTTTGCCATAACAGGTCCTACGGGTTCGGGCAAGAGTACTATTCTGGATGCTATAACGCTGGCGTTGTTTGGGAGAATTTCCCGTTTGAAGGAAAAGGCATTGTCGAATGTGATTATTAATGATTTTGGTGGAGTGGTAACACGTGGACAGACAGAGGCTTTTTCCGAGCTGACTTATCAGATTGGAGAGGATATTTATCAAAGTACTTGGATTTTCCGCAAGGGAAAGAAAAACATGATTTTGCTGAAAAATGGTGAGGCGATTCAGGAAAAAGAAAAAGACGTTATATCTCGGAATGAGCAGATTATAGGGCTATCTTATGGGCAGTTTATCAGGGCTGTGATTTTACCACAAGGAGAATTTGCCAATTTTCTCAAAGCAGATAGTGATGAGCGTATAAGGATTCTGGAGAAAATAACAGGCGGCGAGATTTTTCGTACATTGGGTGCAATGGCCAGCAGCATTACAAGAGATAAGAAAATCTTATTAGACCAGAAAAAAACTGAGATAGACAGCATTGAATTGCTAACGCAGGAGCAAGAGACAGAAATTAGGCGAGAGATTGTACAGAATCAGAACAGGGCAGAAGAGTTGAAAAAGAGCCTTAATAACCTGAGAGAAAAGCAGGCTCTAAAGCAACAAATTGCAGACTTGGAGCGAGAGATAAGAAAACAACAAGCACAGATTAAGGAAGTCATTGAACAAAAACAAGCTATGGAAAGCGATTTTCACCGACTCGAAATGCATGAGCGCCTAATTCGCTATAAAGCTGAGATTAAGCAGTATTTGAATAGTAAGCTGGAAAGAGAGCAGGTGGATCAGGAAATAAAGGAACTCGAGACAAATATTACATCACTTGGCAGAGAGCTGGATAGACTCAGTAATACGGAAAACGATTATAATCAAAAGCTCAAAAAGCTGGCAGACGAGCTGGCGCTGCTTAAACCTAAGATTGCTAAAGTCAGAGAGCTGGATACGCAGCTGGCTCAGCTGAAAACAAAGATTGATACCTTGGACAAACAACTTGGGCATTTGCGTCAAGATGAAAAAAAATCACAAAACCAGATACAGGAAAATCAAACCAATCTACAGATTTACAGACAGAAATATGAACAAGTGTGCAAATGGCTGGAAGATAACATTGCTTTAGAAGATTTAACTCTGGAGTTTGGACTGATCGAGAAGTATATCGACGAATACAATCTCAGAGGTGGCGAACTGATGAAAAAAGCTAAACAAAACGGCTACCAGGTTAAGGACTGGCAGCAACTCAAAAGAAATTTGGAGTCAGATTTTACAGCTGAGAAACAGTTTATTGCACAAGCTCAGTTGCAATTAGGTCAGCATAGAGACATTGAAGAAATAAGTACAGAGATAGAAGGTTTGAGAAGTCGCTTGGATGTGATCAATTCGTTGAAAGCCAAATTAATGCGTTCAAAAGAAATGCAGGAAAAATTACAATTCTTGGAGAGAGAAAGACAGGAAATAACTGTGAGTCTGGAGCAGCTGACACAAGAAAAGGGAATAGCAGAGCAAGAACTCAGTAAACTGCAACGGGATAGAGATGAATTACAGAAAAAAATGCAGCAAGAGCAAGAAGTAATTGTTTTTCGCAAGGCTCGAGAGCTATTGAAGGAAGGCGAACCTTGTCCTGTCTGTGGCTCTATCCACCATCCATACAAAGAACATCATCTGGACATAGAGGAATCAGACTTAGAGAAAAAAATGGCGGACTTGGAACAGCAGATCCAGCAGTTGCAGCAGAAATTTTCTAAACTACAGGCTGATATTTCCACGAAACAAGCTTTGGACAGGGAGAAACAAAAACAAATCCGTGAGATCACCCAAGAGAAGCAAAACATAGACAAGCAAATAACAGAGCAAGCCAGCAAGTCAGAGCTGGAGACATTGGAAATAGAACGAATCATGAGTCAGGTACAGCAAATTCAGCAGCAGATAAAGAAACTTGCGAGCGAGCAAATAATTGCCCAGAAGCTGCTCAAAAGACAACAAAAGAAGCAAATACTAGAACATCTATTGTCTGAGCTTGATGGGGTGGAGCAGATACATGGACAGCTGAAGGTAAAGCTGGAATCATATCAACAATATTTCCCGCAAGGTGCTAAAATAAAAGATATTAAAGAAACACTAAGGACTCTTGCCAAGCAATATAAGGATAACATCCAGAGCAAGACAAACTTAAAAGCCCAGATAGAGAAAATAGAATCCAACCTTGAGCTCCAAAACCAAAATATCACAAAAATTAGCGAGGAAGCATCTGTCTTTGAGGATGAGTTATATGCACTCAGAGAACAAACCGAAGAGCTCGTCCAACGCCGTCGTCTTTTGCTGGGAGAGCAGGATCCGGACAGAGTACTGGACTTACACGAAAACAAAAGACGAGAGATAGACGAAAGCCTAAAAAATTTACTTCAGACAAAGCAGCGTGTTAGTACGCAAATAGAAGAGCAATTAAAGCTTGTCGGGCAAAAACGCCAGCACCTGGACGATGTTAATGCGCGGATAGAAAATCTTGTGAAGCAAATCATGCCTAAAATAACAGCGTTGGGTATTGAAAGTCCAGAGCAAGCAAACGATTTCTTCCTTTCGGATGAGCAATATGAGAAATTAACCCAAATAAAGCAAAATCTGGAAAAACGGCTCATGGAACTAGAGCAAGCCATAGCAGAAAAACAACAGAGAAAAGCTGAATTGAGCCACAGAGACGATCCAAATATCACCATAGGAGAGTTGCAGAAACAAATAAGTGAGCTGACCAAACAGCGCGATGAAATAAATCAAACAATAGGCTCAAAGCAAAAGGTAATTGAACAAAACGAGCAAAATAAAGCCAAACAAGAGCATTTGCTCGAGCAGCAGAAACAGTTGGAGGCTGATTACATGCGCTGGAAAGCACTGGATGATGTCATTGGTAATGCAGAGGGTACTAAATTTCAGCGAATTGCGCAGGAATTCAACTTGATAGCCTTGTTGAATGCGGCAAATATGTATCTGGCAAAATTTAATGATCGTTATCAGCTGAGCTACCAAAAACAGGAACGTAGCGGCAGGATTCAGTATAGCCTTTTTGTCGTGGATAATTACCTTGGTGGTCAGCAGAGAAGCGTAAACACTCTTTCGGGTGGTGAGTCGTTTTTGGTTAGTCTCTCGCTTGCCATAGGACTGTCGGCATTGGCCAGCCAAAAGATACGTATTGAAAACATTTTTATTGACGAGGGTTTTGGCAGCCTGGATAATGAGACTCTGGACCAGGCACTTGCAGTGCTTGAACATTTTCACAGTGATTCTAACCGCAAGATAGGAATTATTTCGCATGTTGAAGTGCTGAAAGAACGCATACCTGTTAAGATTGAAGTGAGTAGGGTAGAGCAGGGTTTTAGTAAAATTAATGTTGTTGTTAGGTAAAATTTTGTACTTTTAAAGAAAATAAAAGTTATAACTTATGTCAGATATTAGAATTCATGAGATAAAACAAAGAGCAAGGAATGATCTCAGTGGCCGATGGGGCAATGCTGTTTTGGTTACGATAGTGTTGCTTCTACTTTCTTTTTTGGCAGCATTAGTGCCCTTGGGCTCGATATTTATAGCTGGTCCAATGGCTATAGGTTATGCTGTGTATTTTGTTAGTCTTGTGCGAAAGCAAGAGCTGAGTGTAAATTTGCTTTTCTCGCCTTTTAATAAGTACGGAAATGCCTTGCTAACATTTTTCCTGCGAGCATTAATAGTTGGAGTGGCAGCTTCACCTGTGATTATTTATATGGTTGTTTATTTTTTGATACATAGTAATGATCTGGATACATTGAGTTTTGGCCATGTTTTTGGGTTTAGCTTGACGATGTTGATTTTACTTCTTATTCCGGTTTATGTAGGTCTTCGTTTGGGCTTAATGTATTACATAGTAGCTGATAATGTGGAAGTTCCAGGTGATAAGGCTGTGGAGATAAGCTGGAAGATGATGGCTGGGCATGAGTGGGATTTATTTTTGTTGGTCTTGAGTTTTATTCTCTGGTATCTATTGGGAGTGCTGACGTTTGGTCTTGCCTTTCTGTGGATGATGCCTTATTATTCGGCATCTGTGGCGCATTTTTATTTTGAGCTCAAACAGCGTAATAGAGAATATGCACAGATTATTGATAGTTATGGACATAGAGATATACCAGGTGAGCCAATCAACGAGCTCTTTATTAATGAGTAAAGTTTTGGAGATTGAAGATAGTCTGATTTATTAGATATTAGTTAGCTGGCGGTTCTTCCTTATTGTTTGCCTTCATCAGAACGAATATTCCATTGGGGCTCTGTAGCACGGATTTGCAGTTCTCGCTGAGCAATGGTAGAATTTTTTTCATTATAGTTTGTCGATAGCTCATTGTCGTGTCAGGCTTCCAGTATGGATTGGCTAAATTATGTCGGGTGAAGATAATATATTTTATTTGGCCTTGTCGGATAGCTTGTTCGAGTTTTGCCGAGTCTGTAAACCAACAAAGGGATTGTGGCTCTTTGTCAGTGAGCAGGGAAATTACAAAACTTCGATTTATTGCAATGTATTTTTTTGCAGGTAAAATATTTTTTAGACTATGGGTAAATGATTCTAATTCATAGATTTTTGATTTCTTGGTGCTTATGCCACGGAATATTCTGTTCTGGGCGATATAATTTTGTTCTCTGATGTTTACATCTCTGTGTATGTGTGTGGTTTTGTATATTAGGCTTAGCAGTCCTAGATATATTATGGCTGTGAATAGTAGATGTTTGTTAATTTTTTGATAAGATAGCCCAATGATTATTGGCAAGATAAACGTAATAGCAAAATTAGATTGTAGTTTAAAAAGCCCAGTGTTTGAACCGGCAAATGCTCCAATGGCTATGAAGACGAGAGAAAGGCTAAGTTCCCAGTTTTTAAAATAAGTCTTATAATCAATTATTAAAATCAGCAGAATAAGTGCAGAATAAACGCCAACGAATTTAAAGAAACCGGCTTTGAAATATAGTTCTGGTAAAAAGCTGATTATTAGTATTAATAAGATAAGAAATTTTTTAAAGCTGCTATTAATAAGGACTGTTTTCTTGGTAAAAAGATATTGTACAGAGAATATGCCCAGAGTAGGAAAGGCCAGAGCCATGGCTGTTACCCTCAAGTGTCTGAGAGTGGTCTTTATGATATATGAGAAGGTATGAACATTATCACCAATTATGCATACAGAATTGTATGTGGGTTGTTGACTTCTGAGTGCGCTAAAAGAATGTAGAAAATATAGCAAGTCTAAACCTAAAAGCTTTATTATTATCAGACCAGCCAAAAGTCCTGCGGCAAAATATAACCAGAGCTTTATCTGTCTGAAGGTCTTGAGCATAAAGGAAATAACCAACAGTGGTAAAAGAAAAAATAATGTTATTCTCGAATAAATTGCAAAAACGAAAATTATGCCTGCTAAGAAATTGTAAATTAAACTATTATGTTTTAATCCTCTGAGAGCAAGATAAGCGAACAAGATTAAGAGTAAAACAGGAATGTTATCATAAGGCGTCAGCGCTAAACTAATGAAAATGGAGATAATGCCACTGATGGTAAAGATTATAAGTGAAGCTAACCAATTGTTTGTTAATTTATTGTCATAAAGCTCCAAGGTTTTCAGTGATAAAAAAACAATACTTGCTAAGACTGTTATTTTACCGAGTCTTGCCCAAAGAATGAATGGTTTACCCGTCAGGCTGACCCAGTATTTGGCTATCAGCAATGAAAATGAACAGCTCTCAGATAGGAAATTTTTTAGACTTGGGAAAAAATGTGTAAGCGTTAGATTATATATTTCGTCAGTCATGTCCAGGCCCCATGGCAGAAAGGCTATAAAATAGATTATGATAAGATAGAATACCCAAAAGCCCAGATTTTTTTTCCTCTTGCCATCACGTATAAGCAGGGGAGTGAGTATGATAATATTAGCGGCATATATTATCGTAGCTGTCTTGAAACTGTAGAATCCTTTCAGAAAAAGAAAAATGTAAATGAATGGCAGCAAAAGAAGAGTCATATATAGCAGTAGTTCTGCTATTTTGTTTCTATCTTTCATGTGTTATGTGATTTCAACCAGTGTATTTTTATGTAAGCTAGTCTTTTTAGCGCCTTTTTTTCTTCTTTTTCTTTTTTTTGTGGATAGCTGGCATTGTAGCAGTAGCCTTTGTGGGTCGAGCGCCTGGTTGGTTAGCTGTAACGGTGCGCATCATTTTGCGCATTTCCAGAAATTGTTTTAGCAGGTTGTTAACTTCCTGGACCGATGTTCCGCTACCCGAGGCTATTCTTTTTTTGCGGCTGCCGTTGAGCAAAGTAGGGTTGTTTCGCTCTTCGGGTGTCATTGATAAGATTATTGCTTCGATGTGCTTGAGCGAGTCGTCGTCAATATCCAGGTCTTTGACTTGCTTACCCAGACCTGGTATCATGCTTATCAGGTCTTTGAGATTTCCCATTTTTTTGATTTGGTGAATCTGCTTGAGGAAATCTTCAAAGTCAAATTTGTTTTGTAATATTTTTTTCTGAAGGCGGCGAGCTTCTTCTTCTGTTATTTGTTCCTGTGCTTTCTCTACCAGTGTTTTGATATCGCCCATGCCCAGGATACGCTCAGCCATTCGGTCTGGGTAGAAGTAGTCGATTGCATCGACTTTTTCGCCTGTACCGACGAATTTAATAGGTTTTTTGACAACGTATTTAATAGTCAGGGCTGCACCGCCACGTGTATCGCCGTCAAGTTTTGTCAGCACAACGCCGTCGAAATCGAGTACATCGTTAAATTCTTTAGCGGTGTTAACCGCATCCTGACCAGTCATTGCATCGACAACAAACAGTGTTTCCGATGGATTGATGGCTTTTTTAATTCTTGAAATTTCATCCATCATTTCCTGGTCAATTGCCAGACGGCCAGCTGTGTCTATGATAACAGTGTCCAGACCGTTTTGTTTGGCGAATTTTATGGCGTTTTGTGCTATTTTGACAGGATCTTTGTTATCCTCTTCGCTATAGACAGGTACTTGGATTTGCTCGCCCAGGACTTTTATCTGTTCGATAGCAGCGGGTCGGTATATGTCGCATGCCACGAGTAGAGGCTTGCGGTTATGTTTTTTTCTGAGAAAATTGGCAAGCTTAGCTGCCAAAGTTGTTTTACCAGAGCCCTGAAGACCAGAGAGAAGTATAACAGCTGGGTCGCCCTTGAGATTAATGTCTATTTTTTCCTTGCCCATCAGGTCAATCAATTCGTCATAGACGATTTTGACCATCATCTGGCGAGGGTTTACAGCTTTGATAACTTCCTGTCCAAGAGCTTTTTCCTTTACTTTATTGGTAAATTCCTTGGCTATTTTGTAATGAACGTCTGCATCGACAAGGGCACGGCGTATTTCTTTTATTGCTTCTGCAACATTGATTTCCGAAATTTTGTGTTGCCCTGTAAAGATTTTAAACGCCTGATCAAGTCTATCCTGTAAGTTTTCGAACATAGCGAAGTCGTTTTGTTATTGAGCTTTGCAAAGGTAAAAAAATTATTTGATTAGATTTTACGTTTACCTACCGATGTGTTGCCAAATTTCATTGAAAGTCTGATTGCCTCGAATACCTTTTTTGTATAAAGAGGAAATTCGCTGCGCATTATCCAGTCAAAGTATCCTGGCTGTTGCTGGAATACATCTACGACTCTCTGTCCCTTGAATTTGCCAAAGTTTATTACTGGTTCGCCTTGATCATCGTAGACAATGTAGCCAGCCAGGTCTGCCTTATGTCCAATGTTATCGTAGGTGGAGAATTTGGCTAATTTTTCTACGTCATTTTCGAGTTGGTCAGAGTATTTTTCCAGTTGTTTTTTTAGCACTTCATAAGTGGCGCGTGTATCTGCTTCTGCGCTGTGTGCGTCTTTGAGCTCGCTGCCCACGTAAAATTTATATGCTGCAGACAGATCGCGTTTTTCCATTTTGTGAAAAATGACTTGTACGTCTATCATATTGCGGTTTGTGGGGTCAAAGTTTATGCCTGCCCGCAAGAACTCCTCGGTCAGTAGAGGTATATCAAAGCGGTTTGAGTTGAAGCCCGCAAGGTCGCAGTCCTTTATGAAATCAAAGATTTCCTGTGCTACTTGTGCAAAGGTTGGGGCATCCTTTACATCTTCGTTACTAATGCCTGTCAGTTGTGTTATTTCTTTGCTAATATGTTGCTCAGGGTTAATAAGATAGCCAAGGCCTTGTTCTTTGCCGTCTGGATAGATTTTGAGAATGTATATCTGAATAATACGGTCTTTGGTAACATTAACGCCAGTGGTCTCGAGGTCGAAAAATGCAATAGGTCGTTTGAGATTAAGTTTCATTAAATTGTGTAAATTTTTCTGGTTTGTGCAAAGATAAAAAAATTATGCTGGATTCCTTAGACTATATAACAATAATAAAAATAGGCTCAGTGTCGGTATAAAGGCATTTTGATTAAGCATGGACACTGAGCCTGACAACGATTTTAGAAATTTGCGTCAGACCTGGTTTAGATTATTGGTTTTGCTGTTCGAGCAGTCGGAAGCTTTTGATAAAATCTTGTCCTTTGGTATCTATTATCTGGTCTCCGTTCTCTCCCTGTGCCATTGCTGCAATGACATAGACGTGTGTCCCAGAGGCTACACCTTGGATAACAGCGTGAAGATTGCTGCTCAGATCCTGCCCTACAACGTAATAACTTGGTTTGTTGTCAAAGTTGTTTTCTTTTTCTTCGACTATTGTAAGCTTTAGATTTTGCGCGGTTTGCATTACTTGCTTTTTAATGGCTTCTGAAGCATTTACCTGGTCTTTGTACTTATCAGGATAGATATTTACGTAAACTAGGTAAGCTTCTGTTCCTTGATCGTCACCAATGGCAACAGCAGTAACGTCTCCAATATTAGTTGGCACTACAGATTCTTGCTTTTTGGGTGGGTTGTCGAATTTTATTGCAAATCCATAGTCTTTGTAAACATATTCCTGTGGACCGGTTTGTTTTGTCTTTGTGGCTTTGTCTTTTTTACAGCCATAGCCCATTATCAACACGAGACTTATCAGCAAAAGACTTATTCTTTTCATAGCTTTCAGAATTTTAAATTTTATAACAAATTTAATGTTTCCTTTACAAAAAAGAATTAATTTTGATTTGCGAACTAATAATTTTTATATTAGAAACAAAAAAAGTATGCTTATGAGAAAGGTAATGTTAATCTTAAGCTTTCTGGCTGGTGTCTTATCATTGAAGGCTCAGGATACGGCGTCTATTCGCCAAAAGGCAGTCAAGGTTTTTATTGACTGTCAGGGGTTCTGTGATTTGCAGTATATCAAGGATCATATCAGACTTGTCAATTATGTTCGTGATGCTTATGAATCAGATGTTTATGTGCTGATAGTCAGCGAGGAAGCTGGTAATAATGGAGAGCGTTACACATTGATTTTCGAAGGTCAAAATCGTTTCAAGGGGCGGAATGACACACTCAAGTTTTATACAAAGTCTGATGAAACGGACGATGAGATACGCTCAGATATGGTCAAGTACCTTAAGATCGGTTTGACATGGTATGTTGCCCACAGCCCTTTGGTTGATTATTTGTCAGTAGGCGAAAATTTACCGAAAAAAACTGAGAAAAAGGTTGTTTCGACCAAATGGAATAACTGGATATTCAAGCTCAGTGCAAATGGCTGGGGTTCGGGGGAGAGCTCTGTGAAAAATTCACATTTTGGTACAAGTTTTTCAGCCTCACGCATTACCAATGAATGGATAATGGATTTTAGCATACGGGGAAGCTGGGATTTTTCTTCTTACAAAATAACAGATAATTACACTTATCACGGTAAAACAGTTAGTAACTCATTTAATTCATTGATAGTCAAGAGTATATCTGATCACTGGTCTGTTGGTGCCCAGACAAATGTTGATCATTCCACATACAGAAATATAAATTTCGGTATTGACTTTAAGCCAGCTGTGGAATATAATATTTTCCCATATAGCGAGTCAACGGTTCATCAGATGAGAATTCTCTATGCCATTGGTCCTGAATATTACAGTTATATTGATACCACAATTTTTGACAAAACAAAGGAATTGCTTTTCCGTCAGAAGTTGTCAATCGCTTATGAAGTGGTTAAAAAGTGGGGTAATATAGATCTTTCGCTTAATGGCAAGACTTATTTACATGATTTTTCGAAGAACAGTTTATCATTTTCAACAAGTGTGAATGTACGTGTTTTCAAGGGTTTTTCTGTATATACCTCTGGGAGCATTGGACTTGTTCATGATCAATTATTTTTACCAAAGCAGGGAGCATCTATTGAAGAGATTCTCACACGCCAGCAAGCCCTTGCCACCCAATACAGTTATTTCTTCTCTGCAGGAATCAGTTACACATTTGGTGATATCTTCAATAATGTGGTTAATCCACGTTTTGGTAACTGAGGTTATTTGATGATAAGCTATTAATGTATGCGTCTGAATAACAACAAAAAAACCGCTGGAACTAAGCCAGCGGTTTTTTTGTTAGATATGTATGATTGTATGCTTTCTTAGACAAGACCCTGTGCGAGCATAGCATCTGCGACCTTGACAAAGCCACCGATATTTGCGCCTTTGACATAGTTGATATAGCCATCAGGCTCAGTACCGTAAGTAACACAAGTATTGTGAATGCGGTTCATAATCTGATGAAGCATTTTATCGACTTCTTCTGGTGTCCATTGCAGGCGCATGGAGTTTTGGGTCATTTCGAGTCCAGAGACAGCAACACCGCCAGCATTTGCAGCCTTGCCAGGAGCAAATGGTATCTTGGCATCCTGGAAAGCATTAATTGCATCAATAGTACAAGGCATGTTAGCACCTTCGATAACAGCCATAACTCCATTGTTAATAAGCTGGTGAGCATCATCAACATTTAGTTCGTTCTGGATAGCGCAAGGGAAAGCAATGTCAACTTTCTGTTCCCATGGTTTGCGGCCGGGGAAGAACTCTACGTCAAATTCCTCTGCATAAGGTTGTACGACATCTTGGTTAGAAGCGCGAAGCTCGAGCATGTACTCTATTTTTTCACCGCTAATGCCATCTGGATCGTAAACATAACCGTCAGGTCCTGAGATAGTAACGACTTTTCCACCCAGCTGGTTGACTTTCTTTACTACGCCCCATGCTACATTGCCGAATCCGCTGACAGCCACTGTTTTGCCTTTGATGCTTTCGCCAAGACGGTTTAGCAAAGCTTCAGCAAAGTAAACAATGCCATAACCAGTAGCTTCTGGACGCAGATAACTTCCGCCCCATTCAATTCCTTTACCTGTCAGTACGCCGGTAAATTCATTTTTCAGTTTTTTGTACATACCGAAAAGGTATCCAATTTCACGGCCGCCAACGCCGATGTCCCCTGCAGGTACATCTGTATTCGGTCCTATGTGGCGGTACAGTTCGGTCATGAATGCCTGGCAGAAGCGCATAATCTCTGCGTCTGATTTGCCTTTGGGGTTGAAATCAGAGCCACCTTTACCGCCGCCCATAGGCAAGGTAGTCAGACTATTCTTGAAGATTTGTTCGAATCCCAAGAATTTAAGAGTGCTGAGGTTAACACTTGGGTGAAAGCGCAATCCGCCTTTATATGGACCCAGTGCGCTATTAAATTCTACACGGTATCCACGATTGATTTGAGTTTCGCCATTGTCATCAACCCAGGTAACTCGGAATTCGATAGCACGTTCTGGCTCTACCAGACGTTCTAAAATTTTAGCTTCCTTGTACTTAGGGTTCTCTTCGATAAAGGGAATGAGTGTCGAAGCTACTTCTTGTACTGCCTGGAGAAATTCCTTTTCGCCAGCATTACGGGATGATACCCAGTTCATGAATTGTTCAAGTTGTGAATTCATTGTTTTGGAGTTTGTATTTAAGTTTGTTGTGCAAAGAAAAAACGTTTTTTTTGAAAAAAAACATGATGTTAGTCAGCTGAGAATCTGCTTAACAGCGACCTATATTTACTAAATAGGTTTGCTTTAGAAATAAATCCTACGTATCTATTTCCCTCATCGACTACTACTATGTTGAATATCGCATGTTTTTGTAATTTTTCTGCAATGATGGCAGCGTTCTCGCCCATTTTGGCCACTACTGGCGGAATGAACATTATATCTTTGACTTTGATCCTGTCATAAAGTTCTGGCTTAAACATTATTTTTCGAATACGGTCTAAACTGACAATACCCAGAAAATGTCCGTCATAATCTACCACAGGGAACAGATTACGATGTGATACTGTAACTGCCTTGACCAGGTCGCCCAGAGACTGATCTGGGAAGACCATAACAAAGTCTTTTTCGAGCAAGTCTTCGATATTCAAGATTCTTAGGATATTTTTGTCTGCATTATGAGTCAGCAGCTCACCACGTTGAGCTAATTGGTGGCTATAAACGTTATTTTGTATAAATAGTCTGGTTGTGATATAAGAGATTGTAGAAGTAACGAGCAGAGGGAAAAGTAGTTCATATCCATGTGTTATCTCGCTAATTAGGATAATTCCGGTCAAAGGCGCCAGCAAAACGCCTGAAATAGCTCCAGACATTGCTACAAGAGCAGAATTACTTGGCGAGATTTCATAGCCTAAAAAGTTGAATATTAATGCAGTAGCTAGGCCGATGTTGGCGCCTGTGAAAAGTGTAGGAGCAAATATACCGCCAATACCACCTGCGCCGAAGGTTGTTGATGTGGCCACGACTTTCAGCATTGCCAGTAGCAAAAGTAGGAAAATGATCATTCCGAAATGCCCCTGGAGGTGATAGAAAATACTATTGTTAAATAGGTAGCTATAATCACCATGCAGAGCTGAGTTTATAGTATAATAGCCTTCGCCGTATAGTGCTGGCAATAAGAAGATTAATACACCCAGTACCAGACCGCCAATAAGGAGACGCAGAGCTGGTGTCTTGAGATTATGGAAGAATTTTTCGACAATAATATATACTTTGGTAAAATATACAGCCAT
The DNA here is from genome assembly GCA_027015275.1 of Bacteroidales bacterium. Taxonomy (GTDB): domain Bacteria; phylum Bacteroidota; class Bacteroidia; order Bacteroidales; family S143-33; genus S143-33. The sequence continues at coordinate 16,950 of JALWCU010000135.1, forward strand.
AAAACCGGTTATTATGCCCAGAAGGATGAAGTACCATGTCTGACTCAGCTGAAAGGAGTCTTTTAGTTCAAAGGGATAAAGCACATTTGTACCCAGCAGAAGAAATGAAGTTAATGAGCCGGTTACAGATGCTAATAAAATAGGTATTATTGAATATGTGGTAAGGTCAATCATAATAACCTCGAGAGCAAAGACCACGCCTGCCATTGGGGCTTTGAAAATTGCGGACATTGCACCGGCCGAAGCTGCGCCCAGAAGTATGATTTTCTCGCGATAATTTATTTTGAAAATAGTCCCAAAAGTGGAGCCAATGCCCCCGCCTGTTGCAACAGTAGGACCCTCCAGACCTACAGACCCACCAAATCCGACTGTCAGGGCACTGGTAATGATTGATGAGTATAGGTTATGTGGTTTCATGTATGCATGGTTCTTGGAAATAGCATACAAGATGGAAGGAATACCGTGGTCAACCTGCTGGCGAAGTATAAAAGCCATAAAGAAAACAGCCAGACCAATGCCAATCAAAGGATAAATTAAATGCAAATAATTTGTTAGATGTTCAGGTGCTCCCCTATCCAGATAATTTTCTATTAATCGTACTGCATGCTTTATTACCGCAGCTCCCAGGCCACTTAAAAAGCCTACCACTGTGCTCAAGATAACGAGTAAGTAATAATCGCTCTGTGTCCTAATACGCCATCGAACAAGGAATCTAAGCCATTTATTTGTCTCTTTCATTCTTTCCAAGCTTTTCTGAAATGGACTTGCAAATTTTGTAAAGCCTTTTTAAAAATCAAAGTTATTTTTTGTAAATGCTAAGGTTTTTTGCTAAAAATTTATTGATTTTTGGTTTAAGTCAAACTATTATAATATGTAACTATCTTAATATTGTAGGGTTATATATTACTTTATTGCAGGTCATTCATAAATCGAGTAGTTGTAAAACATTACTATAATTACTGGGCTGTCGGTCTGAGGTAGAGTTGCCATGCTGTAGTTCTTGGAAGTTTTGTATTTCAAATTCAATTTGTCTTTAAAATCTGGGAGACTAAACCTCGCCGGCAGCCCAGTAGATATGCTTTTGTTGTGCTGTTTATTGGAGAATCACAGGCAGTCCATTCTTGGGATTTCCTATGATAACAATTTTGGCGTTTTGTGATTTTGCCAGTTCTAATGTAGCTTGTATGCTCTCATAAGTTAGCACTTTGTCTGTCATCGAGGAATTGATTATTTTATTGTATTCTGAGATACCTTGAGCCTGGATGATTTTACGTTGTTTTTCTTTTGTCTCTTTTTCTACGATATAATCGTAAGCAAGGGCTTCTTGCTGTTTTGTGAGTTTAAGTTCAATGGCTTTTTTGAGCTGATCTGGGATTTTTATAGAACGAATGAGCAGTGCTGTCATGCGGATGTAATTTTTCCTGAGTACACTGTCGGTCTGCTTAATTATTTGTTGCTCAACTTTCTGTCTTTCTGTGGAATATATCTCTTCGGCGCTATACATGCCCATGACTTGACGTACAGCGGCGCGCACTTCTGGGACAACGAGTTTATTAACATAGTTTTTGCCAAATTGCTCATGGATGTAACCTATTTTGTCATACATAGGATAGAATCGCACAGTTACGTCAACATGAATGGTAAGACCGTTTTTGTCCAATACGTCCAGTGTGTTATTATCTGTAAAATCAATGGTTTGTTCGCGCACATCATAAATGTACATTTGATTCCATGGTGCTATGATATGTACACCTTCTGAATAAATATGTTTTTTGTCCAGACCTGTAGTCCAAGGACGGAACATGACGCCGCGCTCACCAGGCTGGATTGTTATGATACTCGAGAAAAGTACAATAAGTACAATAATGCCGACTATACCAATAAGAATTAAGATTGTTGTAAGTTTTTTCTTCATAGTTCTGTGATTTTTTTAATTTTAGTGTGATTTAAGATAAGAAAATTATTCCAAATATACTATAAATGAGAACAAAGCCGTGTTTTTTTATAAGTATTTTTTTGCTTGTAGCAGTTTTTTTCTGGTCGTGTAAAAATAAACCCGTAGTAGATACGCAATATTCTGTGTATAAGCCAATTTTGATGAGTCGCAGTGATTTGGTGAATTCTGTGGCAATTGAGCCTTCGAGAAGCATGGATACTGTTTTTAAGGTGGGTTTTATTGGTGATTGGCTGCTTGTAGGCGAGACGTACTGGGGAATACATGTTTTGGATAATTCTGACCCGAGAGATGTCAAGGAGCTGGCGTTCATAAGTATTCCAGGAATCACTGATTTTATAGTCAAAGACAGTGTAATTTTTGCAAATAATGCTGTTGACCTGGTAGCGATAAAACTTGTTTCGCCGACGCAAATACAGGTTTTGGACAGGGAGCAGGAAGTTTTCGGTGAGTTGCAGCCGCCAGATGGGCGCAAGGTAAATCCGTTGTTTATGAAAGGCAAAAGACCGGACAAAACAGAGATAATTGCCTGGGTTAGAGACAAAAATATTGGTTTGAATAGTGACAGTACTTTTCTGGTTACAAACCTTCTTGCCAGTGACAGAGATCATGTCTTTGCACTTATTGGACAGAGTGCAATAACTTATCAGATAACTGGTGGCAAGCTAACTTTCAAAAGCCTTACAAAGGCAAATTATGATAATAATTATCGGATGCTATATTTTGATGGCCATTTGATGTTTTTAGGAAATAATTCTTTGAGAGTATTCTCTGTGGGTATGGACAATTTAGTTTTTTTGAATGAGTATTCTGGGGTTAATCCTACTAATTATTTTGCCTTTACTGGACAGCCAGGTAATTATATTATGGCTGCCAGTTTTCATTATGCGCCAGTGTTTTGGAGTTCTATAAATCAGGTGGAGATTTATCATGTTGGCAGTTTTGATGGTCTGAATCTGGATACAGTGCTTAGGCTTACTTATCCGTTGGATGTGAGGTTTGACGATAGTCTTTTGTTGGTGTGTGATCAGGGGATTAAAGTTTTTAGGTATGATTCACTTTTCCGCCAAGTTTTTTATGAGCCTGCGGATGCTCAGGTACTTTTCCAGAAAGATAGTTTGTTAGTGAGTATTGGTGAGATAACTCTTTCGCAATATATTCTGCGTGGTGATAGCCTGTCTCTGGTGTGGCATAAGCCTATAGAATTTTCTTGGGTAAATAACTGATTACCAGGATATTTGTGCCTTAGGATGGTGAGTTAAGAAAGTTTTTATCTCGTTTCGTGGAATAAAATTTCCTCTCAGTTTTAGCTGCTGTAATTTGTTGAGATTGTTCAGGTTAGGAAGATGTGTGAAAGAATTGTTGCGAATGTCCAGAGACCGGAGATTTTTCATCAGACTCATGTCAGGCAATGAAGATAGGGAATTGTCGCTTATATCGAGTGTTTCGAGATTCTCGAGTGCTGTGATAACTTGTGGGAGCTGATCGAAAAAATTGTGTGATAGCCTGAGGGTTTTCAGCTCTGAGAGTTTGTAAAGGCAAATAGGAAGAGATGTGAGCTGATTGTGGCTCAGATTAAGTTTTTCCAGAGTTGTGAGATTACAGAAGCTCAGAGGCAGGTTAGATATGTAATTGAAAGAAAGATTTAGCTCTGAGAGTGAGATAAATCGACCGATTTTGTCAGGTAATTTTTTTATTTGGTTACGTGATAGGTCGATTGTATTGAGCATAATCAATTGCAGAAGTGCTTGTGGAAACTGCTGGTAGGAATTCCCAGCTAGGTCTATTTCTGCAAGGCTCAGTATGTTTCCTATTGATTTGGGCAGAGTGGAGAGGGCATTATCAGATAGGTCTAAAATTTTTAGCAGTCGCATGTCTTCAATATTCCTTGGCACGGATGATATTAAATTCATTGATAGATTCAGGTATAACAAATGGCTGAGTTTTGCGATAGGTTCAGGGAAGAGAGTGAATTTATTGTTAGAAAGATTGAGAATGATCAAGGATTTGAGATTGCCGAAGCTCTCTGGCAAAGACTGTAAATTGTTTTCTGATAGGTCTAAGATTCGTAGGTTTTCGAGTTGGCCAAAACTTGTGGGTAATGAAGTTAGCTGATTTCCCCATATAGATAAGTTATTGAGCTTGTGTAAGTTATTAATATTTTCGGGCAGTGATGTTATATTATTGCCGCCGAGCAAAAGGTTTTCCAGATGTGGAAGATTGAACATCTGCTCAGGAAGCTTGGAAATTAGATTTGTTTCCAGGTTGATGAGTTTCAGGAATTTAAGCTGACTAATTTTGGGAGATATTTGGGAAATTAAGTTATCGTTGAGGCTCAAATATTCGAGATGAGGTAGCCTGGCTATTGCGTCTGGTATTTCCTTAATCTGGTTACTCGAGAGAACTAACATTTGTAGATTGTAGAGTTCAAAGACCTGCTCAGGTATCTGTGTGAGGTTCTGGTTAGACAGATTGAGCCGAAAGACTTTTTTAGGCTCTTTGAGAGCTTGCTTGAGGCTGGTATATTCCTTTGCAGATGGAAGATACTCTTCCCTGAGCAAGCCGTTTTCGTCTTTGTATTTGGATAGTAGATTCCCTCTACGGTCGAAGAGGAAGTCTTGAGCGCTTATTGTACTGACTGCGATGAGAGAAAAAAGTATTAGCCAGGCTATTCTTTTCATTGTTTATTGGTTAATAATTTTATAAAGCTCAGACAGATCAGGCGTAATGATGATTTCTGTCCTGCGATTGAGCATACGTCCTCTTTCTGTGAGATTTGGTGCGACAGGGTCATATTGTGCTTTGCCAGCCACTTCAATATTTTCTGGATTTATGCCATATTTGTTAATCAAAATTCGTGCAACAGATATTGAGCGGGCAGCACTCAGATCCCAGTTATCTTTCCAGCAACGGCTTTTCTTGACAGGTACGTTGTCTGTGTGTCCTTCTATCATTATTTGCAAGTTTGGATTTTTTTTCAAGACTTTTGCAAGTTTGCCCAGAGCTCTTATACCCTGTGATTGTACTTTGTCGCTGCCAGAAGGGAAGAGCAGCTTGTCGCGCATTGTAACGTAGAGTTTTCCGTTTTTGATCTCTATTTTCAGCTGGGATTCGTCATAGTCTGCGAGCATTTCTTTGACGGTCATTTGTACAGAGCGCAGAATAGAATCTTGTTTTTGTAGGACTTTCTGTAATTTAATGAGTTGCTGTTGTTTCTGTGCTATTAGCTTTGTGCCTTGCAAGGCTGATCTGAGAGCCAGATTGTATTTACTCTCGAGGACAGAATATTGGTTTTTTAGGTCAGTATAAAGCTTTTTGCAGCTTTCCAGGCTGTCTCGATAGCTTTTTATCTTCAGGTAAGCATGACGGCTGTTGAAAAACAAACCTGTGCTCAGCAGAGCAAAGATAATTAGAAACAGAGCTAAAAATTTGAGCCAGATATTTTCTGCGGACTTTTTCATCATTCAAAAAGTTTAATATTTTTTACAAAAGTAATAAAAAACTTTTAGGAGCTAAAAATAAAAAAGTCGCTACTGACTTTACTATAAAGTCAATAGCGACTAGCTTAGTGCAGTGGACTTTGATAGTTTAACGCTGCTCCAGATCGCTAGTGTCGCGAAGAATAGCACTCTTGTCAAATTTCATTTTGACGTTATTTGCAACCTCGAGAATAACGGCGTTGTCCTTTATCTGGGCAACTTTCCCGTGAATACCGCCAATAGTAATGACTCTGTCGCCTTCCTTGAGTGAGTCACGGAATTTTTGCAGCTCTTTTTGTTTCTTAGACTGCGGACGAATCATGAATAGCCACATTATCAGAAACAAAAGGCCTAAGAATATAATCATTGTCCAGGGATTACCTTGTTGTGCTGCTGCTGGTGCTTGTTGTAGAAAAACAAAATTTGTCATAGTTTATAAGTTTTTGTGTTTTAATAATTTGTATTTATATTACCTTCAATAGTTAGTGTGATTACGCTGTCTTTTGTGTTTGTGAAAACTTTTGCTGTTTTTATCTGATAACCAGAATATCCGTCTGAGTTGAATATTAATTTTATCTCAGCTGTATCACCAGGGTTTATTGGCTTACGTGGGAACTGACTTACGGTACATCCACAGCTGGGCTGTACATCATAAATTATTAATGGTGCATCACCAGTATTTTTAACCTCAAAAGGAATCATTATTTCTACGCCCTCGTCTATTGTCCCAAAATTAACATCCATTTGTGGAATTTCAATCTTAGGACTGCCGATAAAATACCCTTTATCCTGTTTCTTTATTTTGTTATTGTTTGAGTTACAAGATATTGAAAAAAATATTATGAACAAATATACAAAATACTTTTTCATTACATAAGTCCTTTACCGGTTTTAGTAATAAGGTTTTCTTGTTCAAATTTCTTTACGATTTTGTCAAGAATGCCATTGATAAATGCCGGACTCTTCTGTGTACTGTAGAATCTGGCAATGTCAATATATTCGTCCAGTGTAACCTTCACTGGTATTTGTTCAAAGTAAAGAATTTCGTGAATAGCTTGCAAGAGAATTATGACATCAATTTTTGCCAGACGGCTCATATCCCAGTTTTCTATATGATCTTCAAGTATTTGTAAGTATTGTGCCTGGCGAATTAGAGTCTTGTTCAGTAGCTCTTTAGCAAAGTTAATATCCTCTGGATTGCGAAATCTTACAAACAGCTTTTTGCGTAAATCATCACCAATGCTATAACGCTCAATCAAGTGAAAAACAACTATCAGAGCATAATCTACACTATCCCCCCAAAAAATACTTTTCTCTTCGAGGTTGTCGTATAAATCATCGTTGTCGAAAAGAATTTTCTCTATTATAAAGAGAATCATTTTTTTATCTTCGCTGTAGCTTCTCTCATTGCCAGCCATGAATTCCTTGTAAAATTCATTTTCTTTAATCTGTTCAAAGATTTTTTTTATCAATTCCCTGTCAGCCTCGTCGTTCCATTTATGAGAAATACGACGTAGATTCTCTTGATAATCAGTGTTTTCTCTTAGTTGAGTGATTATTTGATTATCAATGAATTTAGTATTAGGTTGTAGGTCTTCTTCACTTGGTAGGAGTTTGTTTTTTGCTTGCTCTAGTTTCCAGCGTGCGAAATCAAAAATTTCAACGACAAAAGAAGTTAAGTAGTAAAACAAGTCATACAAGCGGTCTATGCTTTCCATGAGCTGACCTTCTGCATGCTGTGTAGATTTGATTCCATCAAGCTTGTATGAATAAATAGTTTGCAGAACCTTAATGCGGATAAGTCGTCGGCTTATCATTGTCTATTATGTGATTAAATTAATGTTTCGCGTGCAAAGCTAAGAGATAAAAATATTTTTGTGAAATCTTTAAGCTAATTTATGTTTTCTGTCAATGTCTTTGTTTGTTTCATTGCAAAGGCTATTTAATCTCGATTTTACTCTGAGGATAGCATAACTTTCTGAAGATAATTTTTTTGTAAACGTTTGTCATGAGTTGGTCTTTTATTCTCTACATTTTTATAAATTTGGGACCTGGTAAATACATAAATTTGTGATATTATGGAAATGATTAAGTTAAATCAGGATTTTGTTAAGGACTCGTTGAATGTGCATGAGTTGGAAAGTCTTATGGATTCGGCCAGTGAGATGAATCAGATGCTCGAGAAAAAGACTGGTAAGGGTGCAGATTTCCTTGGTTGGGTAGATCAGCCTACTAGAATGGAAGAGAAGGAATTAACTCAAATTCAAGATATTGCCGATAGGCTCAGACAAAAATCGGATGTTTTAGTGGTAATAGGTATAGGTGGCTCTTATCTCGGGTCAAAGGCGACGATCGAGGCACTCTCTCCTTTCTTTGCACATAAGAAAGTTATTTATGCTGGAATAAACTTGAATGAAAAGTATTTAGTACAGCTGCTTAATTATCTGAAAAACAAGGAGTTTGCTTTGTGTATGATTTCCAAATCTGGGACCACACTTGAACCGGCTGTAGCATTTCGCCAGCTCAGGGAACTGGCATATAGGAAGTATGGTGATAGGGCAAAAGAACGAATACTAGCAATAACCAATCCCCGAAAAGGCAATTTATTGGAGCTTTCCAAAAAGGAAGGTTATCATTTGCTCTCTATACCTGATGATATTGGAGGGCGTTATTCTATTTTTTCGCCAGCAGGATTGTTGCCAATCGCTTATGCTGGCATTGACATCAGACAGTTAATGGATGGTGCGCGCGTTATGCAGATACATACAAGCTCACAGAACAAAGGAAATTTGTCAGAACAATATGCAGCTTTGCGAAACGCTTTGTACAGGCAGAATTTTGCTGTGGAGATACTCACTACTTATTCTGCACAGCTGGAATATGTTCAGCGATGGTGGCAGCAATTATTTGGTGAGAGTGAAGGTAAAGAAAACAAAGGTATTTTCCCTGCTGTAGCGCAGTTTACCACGGATTTACATTCTTTGGGTCAGTACATACAGCAAGGAAAGCGTAATTTGTTTGAGACAGTAATATTTGACACATACCAGCCAGGGGAGGTAACTGTGCAGAAAGAAGCTGAAGATTTCGACGGACTTAATTACTTGGCAGGCAAGTCTTTGGCAGAAATAAATCATAAAGCATTTGAAGGTACTCTCAAGGCTCATGTGAGTGGAGGAGTGCCGAATATTGTGATAGAGCTTCCCAAGATTAATGAGTTTATTCTAGGGCAATTGTTTTATTTTTTCATGCGTTCTTGTGGTATTAGTGGATATTTGCTTGGTGTTAATCCATTTGACCAGCCTGGTGTGGAGTTTTATAAGCAGAACATGTTTAAGCTTTTGGGAAGGCCTGGCTATTAGTTCGTTGCATTAATTATGTCTTTGTAATAATAAGTTGGGTTAATATCCTGAGATGTTGATATTTGCAAAAAATTGTTTTGAATTGAATGATTTTTGATTAACTTTATAAAACAATTTAGAAACTAAATTTTTAGTGATGAAGCGGAATGTTAAGATGAGTATGGGGCAGAAAGCCTCTATTATATATGCTTTTATAACACTCGTCATTATAGGTTTTCTCATTTATACTTATTTGAATGTTAATGGACTTCGTTCAAGTAATGAATATTTGTACAATAATTACATGCGTGCCATTGAAGATGTTTCGAACTTGAGATATATTGTCAAGACTTCGGAGGCATATATAACACGGTGGCTTCTTGTAGATCAGGATACTTCAGCACAAGACTATCATGCTTATTTTAAGCTTGTCAACAAAGATTACTATAATCTCAAGGGTCAGATCTGGCCTATTGTTGATTTTTGGCCCAAGGACTTGCAAAATATTTATTATCAGACTATTGATAAGGTAGATACTTTAGTAACAAGACAGAAAATTTTACTAGGGCAGTTCGATGACTTGCAATCCTTTACGAATACGAAGAGTTATTTATCAGCACTTGAGGCTCTTAGGGAAGGAGGTAGGCTCAGCGGTCTTGAGCATGACATACTTTACTCTATTGATGAGCTAAGTAGTAGTTTAAATGATTTGCTTAAGGGTTATGTTGCTAAAAATAATAAAATGGCTAGGGCTTATAGGCGGTTTCTTATTTTTGGTGTGTTTTTATTCTTGATCCTAATCTCGATAGCAGTATTCATGTTTATTAATAACATTTTGGCTAATGTCAGCAAAATTAATAATATATCTTTACAATTATCAAGAGGTGAGCTGGTAAATATCCCATGGAGTGCGAGAAGTGATGAGCTGGGAATATTTTATGAAAATCTCAGGTCAATAAATGAATATCTCAGGCGAGCAAGTGAGTTCGCATCGCATCTTTCGAAAAATGATTTTAGCTTTGAGTTTGAGCCAGCTAGCCCCAATGATGCGTTGGGTAATGCTATGCTTAGCCTGCGGGACAATCTGATAAATGCCCAGAAAGAAGCTGAGCTCAGGCGTATAGAGAACCAGCAGCGCCAGTGGTCTTCGCAGGGTATAGCCGAATTTGCAGAAATCCTTCGTGAACATTCTAATGACCTTAATGAACTGGCTAGCTCTGTTATTGCAAAGTTGGTCAATTATACTGTGGCTAATGTTGGCGGTATTTATGTGATTGATGACGAAGACCCGGATAATGTGATGATAGAGCTGAAGGCTTTTTATGCTTTTGATAGGCACAAGTTTGTAGAACGTAAATTTCCCCCTGGAGAGACGCTTATAGGTCAGTGTTATCTGGAAGGTAAGACTATTTACATGAACGATGTTCCCAAGGATTATATGAAGATTGTCTCTGGTCTGGGGTCTGATGCGCCACGCAGTATCCTTATAGTCCCATTGATTGTTAATGAGAAGGTTATGGGTATTGTGGAGCTTGCTTCTTTTCAGGAGTTTGAGCCTTATCAGAGAGAATTTGTTGAGAAGATAGGTGAATCTATCGCTGCTTCTATTTCTACTGTTAAAATTAATATTCGAACGCAGAAACTCTTGGAAGAGATGGCTCAAAAGTCCCAGGAATTGGCGGAAAAGGAAGCAAAATCTCGCCAGGATTTAGCAGAAAAAGAACATCGAATCAAGGAGCTGGAAAAGAACCTGGAGCAGGAGAGAAAAAAATTAGACCAGATACTTAAGCAGAGAAATCAGCTGGAGTATGACCTTAAGCAGGTGAAAATCCAGTGTGAGCAAGACATCAGAGCCAGAGAAGTAGAGCTTGGAAACCTTCTTCTGTCCATAAATAATACAATAGGTTATTTTGTCCTGAGCTATAGTGGTGATTTTATCGATGCCAATACTTTATATCTTTCTTTTATTAAAGCTACAAAAGATGATATTGTTGGAACCAAGCATCAAAAATTCATTGGCATTGACTTTGTCAACTCTGGCAATTACAAGAAGATATGGGATGAGCTGAAACTGGGCAAGACTGTTAAAACTTCTGTCCAATATACCCTGGAAGGCAAGAGCCGTTATGTCAACGAAGTTTATACGCCTATTCTAAACTCACAGGGTTCTTTGGATAAGGTTATTGTCTTTAGCTTTGTGTAATGGCTTAGTAGTCTGATAGCCGAAGGTGAGAAAAATATTGTCATGCGAAATAAAAGCTTTAGCCTGGACAACAAGAGCTTTGAACGCTATTTCAAGCAGTTATTCCCGTCTTTAACATATTATGCTTTTAAAATTATCAGGGATTATGATACTGCCAAAGATGTTGTGCACGAAGCATTTACTAAACTTTGGGAGAACCGCAAAAATATTGATACCCAGGGAAATGTAAAATCATATCTCTATCGTTCGGTTCATAATCTCAGCCTTAATTATATCCGCGACAACAAGAAATTTGCAGACATAGAGAATAGTCCAGAAGCTGGCGAGTATCCGATAGAGACAGGCGACAAAATAGAGACCGCAGAGCTGGAGCAGGCAATAATCGAGACAATAGAATCTATGCCAGAGAGAATGAAACAGGTTTTTATCCTTAGCCGTTATGAAGGACTCACTTACAAGGAGATAAGCCAAAAGCTTGGCATATCAGATAAAACTGTAGAAGTGCATATATCAAGGGCATTGAAGATTTTGCGGGACAATCTAAAGAATTTCATTGACACTGAGTAAGGTAAAAAGCTATTTGATGTGTAATAATTACAGAACACAAAAGCCATTGTGCATGGAGGACATTTACACAAAATACTTAAATCTTATTTTCAAGCGACTTACAGGACAGATAACACCCGAGCAGGAGCAAGACCTGGAGTCATGGTTAAGTAAAAGCCCTGAAAATCAGAGAATATACCAGGAGCAAAAAGAAATTTATAAGCTCACGGGTAGTGTGGATAAAAGCATCTTTGACATAGATGTTAACGAGGAATGGGAGAGATTTCACAAAAAACTTGCTCGCCCCAAAGTCGTTGATTTTTATAGTATTCTCAGACCAGTAGTGGCTGCGGCTGCACTTGTGGCATTGTTCTTCACTTTCTGGTTTTTACTGGGACCTAAGAAAACATACAAGGCAGGGCAAGGTATCAAGCAAATCGAGCTGGCAGACAAGTCAGTGGTTAAGTTGCGCCCACAGAGTAAATTGATATTAGAGAGGGGCTTTAATAGGCAGACGCGGACTGTCAGACTTGAAGGAGAAGCATATTTTGTAGTTTTGCATGATAATCAGAGACCATTTAGAGTTAAGGTTAATGGATTTGTCGTCCAGGATGTAGGTACAGAGTTCTTTGTTTCTCAGAAGAAAGATCAGGTTATTGTCAGCAAGGGGCTGGTCAAGGTTCAGACCCGTAGAGACCAGAAATTTGTTAAGGCAGGACAGAGAGTCGTAATTATAAAGAGTAAGATTTTAAAGACACAACTTGAAGATAAAAATCTTTTGGGCTGGGCTACTGGTGAATTTGACTTTGACAATGAGCCGTTGAATAGTGTATTTGATATTTTAGAGCAAAATTATAATGTCAAATTTAATGTTCATAGCAAAGCAATTGATAGTCTTCGTATTACAGCAACTTTCAAAGATAAGAATCTGGAGTTTATACTGCGTGTCATTTCACATACAGAGAACATTCATATAACTCAAACAAAGCCCAAAGTTTATGATGTAAGATGAGACATTTGTCTTTGACTATTGTGCTGATTATTATTGGTTTAAATGTTTTTGCACAGCTCAAGCCCACGGACAAAATAATAAGTGTAAGAGTTCACAACCAGCCTTTGAAGAATGTTTTTCAGCAGATTACAAGGCAGACAGGACTGGAGTTCTCTTACAATCCAGCTGTAGTAAATGACCAGCAGCGTATAACTTTTATTGTCAGTAACAAAAGGGCTATAGATGTACTTTCTACGCTTGGTTCTGAGCTTGGGTTTTCCTATGAAATTATTGAAAACACGGTGATACTCAAGGCTAATGCCCATCCGACGATGGCTAATACCGCAAAAAGAAAAGTTACTCTGACTGGCTTTGTCATGGACTCTGCTACTGGGAATGTTATTATTGGAGCTGCGGTTTATGTGGACAAGAGACTTGTGGCTTTGAGCAATGAGTATGGATTTTTTTCTTTTATCACAGGCTGTGGCGAGCATTTGCTCGAGGTTAGCTATGTGGGATATACTCATTTTTCTAAGCCGCTAAAGGTTACCCGGTCAGAGAAATTGAATATTAAACTTAGTGCTAACGCTCAAAGTATTGATTATGTTGTTGTTACGCCAGAAGATAACACTCGGCCCATCAGACGGAATAGCTTAGATTTTTTCAGTCTTTCGAGCAGTATAATAAATCGTAATCCAGCCTTGGGTGGCACGTATGATGCATTGCGAAGTTTGCAGGCTGTGCCAGGTTTTAATTTTTATGGCGATGGGTCAATGATTTTTCATGTGCGGGGTGGCGATCGTAGTGAGAATCTTATTTTGATAGACGATGCGCCTTTGTTTAATCCAGTGCATTTACTTGGTTTTTTTTCCGCAGTTTCGCCCTGGGCTGTAGGAAATATCCATGTTTATAAGGCAGATTTGCCAGAGAAATACCCTGGTCGTGTGTCATCTGTAATTGATATTCGTATAAAGCAAGGAGATTTTTACAAAACTCATCTAAACGGAGAGGTTAGTCCAGTGCTTACGGCTTTGAGCATTGATGGACCTATTGTCAGGGGGAAGAGCTCTTTTATGCTATCTGCCAGAACGTCAAATATTAATTGGCTTTACGAAAAACGCCAGACATTCTTGAACCTGGGATTTGTGGATATGCACACCAAGTTTAATTTTCGTCCCAATAAGACGAACAATCTGTCTATGTCTATGTTTTTTAGTTATGACAGGGTTAGCCTTTCCCGTGATGTGTTGGCCTCGCGTGTGTGGTGGAGAAATATTGCAGGTACTTTTAGGTGGAATCATGTTTTTTCCTCGCGTCTTTTCCTCAGTACAACATTTTTTGTTGGTCAATATTCTTATTTTCTCAAGTTTGTGCCAGATACTGTTGATTTGTTTAATTCAGCAATAACATCAATGGGACTGAAGGAAGATTTCTCACTTAAGTTGTCAAATAATAACACTATTGATTTTGGCGGCGGCACAGAATATTATTATTTTAATCCAGCTAATATCAATGAATTAGCTTATATACCTACTCAGAATGCAATGGATTATTATCTCTATGCGGGAGACCATTGGGTGCTGTGGAATAAGGTCAAATTGCATCTGGGTGTAGTGGTTAACAATTGGTATAATCTGGGACCTACGATAGTCTTTGATTACTCTGATACACACCAGCTTCTGAGTACTGATACGATTGGGCTTAAGGTGTTTAATATATATACAGCAGTTGATCCCAGAATGAGCATATCTTTTGCTTTGACGCCCAATTCAATAATAAAATTATCATTGGGTCGCTATACGCAATTTCTTAATCTGCTGTCCAATTCCATAAGTCCATTTACAACAATAGAAGCATGGTATCCTGCTAATAATAACATACTTCCACAGAAGGAGAAGCAAATCTCTTTGGGATATTTTCACAAAGGTATAGCTGATTTCTCAGTAGAAGCGTATGCCAAGAGAATAGATAATATTCCACATTTTGCTGATTTTGCAACCCTGCTTTTTAATCCATACATAGATGGCATGATACGCGAAGGATACAATGTTGCCTGGGGGCTGGAGTTTTCGTTAAGCAAAATTCGGGGAAATTTTAATTATACTGTTTCATATACTTATGGGCGTGTGTTTATGCGGATACCCGAAATTTTTGGTGATAAATGGCTCTACACTTCCTATGACAAGCCTCATAATCTTTTGCTAAATTTATCTTATACCAAAAATCGGATTACGCTTGGGGCAAATTGGACATATTCATCTGGCAACCGCTATTCTTCGCCTATTGGTTATTACAAAGTTTTAGACCATTATGTGCCTATTTTTCTGTATCCTAATAATGCACAATTGCCGCCTTACCATAGGTTAGACCTTTATTTTACCTGGCACATTAATAAAAATAAGCATAAAAGATTCAACCATTATTTGACCATTTCTTTATACAATGCCTACGGCAGGCGCAATCCTGTGCTCGTCAATTTTAATAAAATCGAAGGTGGGAATGATTTCTTCTATGTTCCGGGTAATTTCATTTACCAATATCAGTTGACGCCAGCATATTACTATTTCCTGCGTTATTTCCCGTCAGTGTCTTATAGATTCAAGTTTTAGATCAGGCATGATGAAGCGAAAAATTTACATATTTTACATATTGCTCTTTGCTTTGCTTAGTGTTCTTTTGGCTTGTCAAGCGCCATTTCCGTATAATCCGCAGCCAAGCAAGAAATTTGTGGTTGTCGAAGCATTGCTGACTAACGAGTTTAAGTATCAGCAAATAAGGCTAAGTTATTCTATTACAGAGACAAGTGATACGGTTGAGAGTGTAACAAGCGCTAATGTTGTGGTAGAGACGCAGGGAGAGCAATATTTTTTCCATGAGTCAGACTCAGTGCCAGGTCTGTACATTTCTACAGACAAGTTTGCTGCTACTATTGATCGTGATTACCGCCTGGATATTGTGGTCAATGGCAAAGTATATACGGCTTTTACTGGCGAAGAACCTGTGGGCTTGCTGGATAGCATCAGATATGAGTATAACCAGGATACAGGGCTTTATCGTATTTCTTATGTAGCGCCAGTTTTTGACCCTTATTCTGCTGCGATGTATGAGCTTTATTTAGATTGGTCTAAAGTGCCTGGTTACAGCAGCTTACCTTATGATAGCACACATGCCAAAATGTATTTCTTTACTCTCAGGACAATGGATGTTAATGAACTTTTCCAGCCATATCAGCAGCAGGTATATTTTCCCCGTGGCACTGAGATTGTCGAACGTAAGTATTCACTTACGCCGTTTTTCGAATCTTACATACGGGCATTGCTGCTGGAGACGCATTGGTCAGGTTCGCTGTTTGATGTTGAGCATTGGAATTTGCCTACTAATCTGAGCGGAGGTGCTTTGGGGTTTTTTACAGCCTGTTCTGTTATTGAGCGTAAGTATATTGTGCAGTAAAGTTTTGTGCCTTTGGTTTAAGCTTATGAATTTTTATAACAATTGCCAAAGCATTATGCAAAATGCCACGCTGATCTATGTATCAGCGTGGCATTGTAGTAATTTGTCTAAACACGCAACAGATTAGTACATAGTAAATTACCTGCAAATTTTGTTAAATTATTCTGGTAAAATAGTTGTGCCATAGCCGTTGTCATTGAGCTTGGAGCTCTCGGTGATAATGGCTTTGGGTCCACCATGTTTGATAAAGTTAAGGCATGCTTCTATCTTAGGTGCCATGTTACCTTCGCCAAATACGCCTTGCTTAAGATATTCTTCTGCCTCAGGTACAGTAAGTTCTTTGAGAGCTTTCTGGTCAGGTTTGTTGAAATTAATGTAAACGAAAGGCACATCTGTCAGAATATAGAACTCATCAGCTTTTAATTCTGTAGCGAGCACAGAAGATGCGCGGTCTTTGTCTATAACAGCTTCTATACCACGTAAGTATCCGTATTCGTCGCGGTAAACTGGTACGCCACCGCCGCCTACTGCTATAACGATGTTTCCAGCTTCCAGAAGTTTGTCTATAACTTGGTAGTTTACTGTTCTCAGAGGCCAAGGCGAAGGCACTACGCGGCGCCAGCCACCTTGTACCTTGGGGCTTGGCTTGAATATCCAGCCTTTTTCTTTGGACAGACGATCGGCTTCTTCCTTAGTATAAATTTTGCCAACTCTCTTGGTAGGATTCTGGAAAGCGCTGTCTTTGGGGTCAACTTCCACCTGAGTAACCAGAGTTACCACGTTTTTGTTAATGCCGTGTTCTCTGAGAATGTTGACCATTACTTGCTCGAGCATATAACCTATTCCACCTTGGGAGTCGGCTACACATATATCTAATGGCATCTGTGGAATTTTGTATTTTTCTTCGCCTGCGTCGTTGCGCATCAGGATGTTTCCCACTTGTGGACCATTGCCATGTGTGATAACTATTTCGTAACCTTGCTCAAGGAGTTTGATGACGTTTTTGAGTGTGTCTGTCGAATTTTGTATCTGTTCCTGTATAGTTCCCTTCTGGTCGCCTCTAATCAAGGCATTTCCGCCTAATGCTACTATTGCTTTCTTCATAACTGACAAGTTTTCTTGGTTTAAAAAAAAGAGGCTTCTAAGATAGAGAAATTTTTGTAACAAAAAAATAATTTAGAATGTTTATGTTGTTGGTTAATGTGCTTGTAATTAGGCTATTGTGTTTTCTATAGTCGTTGTTTATTGATTTTTAGAGCCACAATTCCTAGTGGAATGTTATTTCTTTTTTATGGGAGGATTATCCTTGTATCTGAAATCAACGGGGCTAAGCCCATGTTCTTTGGCTATTTTTGTCATGTAATCAAAAGCCTGTGAATAGTCATTGGGGATAATACCGTCGAGAATGGCATCCTTTATAGCGTCTTTTATTTGCCCGATGAGGGGTGAGGGTGGCAGGTTGAATGTTGTCATTATTATATGGCCGTCTATAGGTGGTTTCCAATTTCGTAATGCGTCTTTTTCTTCTACTTCTTTGATTTTTTCACGCAGCCAGTTGAAGTTCCTCAGTATTCTTTCGCGTTTTTCGTCGTATTTGGTTGTGATGTCGGATTCGACGAGTTTCATCAGGTCGTCCAGGTCTTCGCCTGCGTCCACTATAAGACGACGGATACCAGAGTCTGTAACTTGTTCGCCTATCAGATGCATGGGGCGGTGATGAAGCAAGATGAGTTTTTGTACGTATTTCATTTTTTGGTCCAGTGGCAGCTTTAGTTTGCGGAAAATATCAGGTATCATTTTAGCGCCTATGACCTCGTGCCCGTGGAAAGTCCAAGTGCCATTGTCAAATCTTTTCGTTTTTGGTTTGCCAATGTCGTGTAGCAGTGCTGCCCAACGTAGCCATAGTTTGTCAGTTTTCTGTGCTATATTATCCAACACTTTTATAGAGTGGAAAAAATTATCCTTGTGTCCTATACCATTCTTGTAATCAACGCCATGGAGG
Organism: Bacteroidales bacterium; assembly: GCA_027015275.1. Classification (GTDB taxonomy): domain Bacteria; phylum Bacteroidota; class Bacteroidia; order Bacteroidales; family S143-33; genus S143-33. The sequence continues at coordinate 34,913 of JALWCU010000135.1, forward strand.
GCATAAAGCTCTGGGAAAATTATTTCGAGTAGCCCAGTATCAAACAAAAGTTTCAGGCCCTTGGATGGTTTGTGAGCCTTCATTATTTTATTGAATTCTTCTGTTATTCGCTCTTGTGAAACGATTTTTATTCTGTCTTTGTTCTTTTTTATTGCTTCGAAAGATTCTGTATATATGTCAAAGTCCAGTACAGTGGCAAATCTTATTGCACGCATCATTCGCAGAGGGTCATCACTAAAAGTAATATCAGGGTCAAGTGGAGTGCGTATTATTTTGTTTTGCAAGTCTTCCAGCCCATCGAAAGGGTCTATTAATTTACCGAACGAATTGGGATTAAGACTAATAGCCATTGCATTGATAGTAAAATCACGGCGGCGGAGATCATCGTCGAGTGTACCGTTTTCGACAATAGGTTTTCGAGAGTCGCGTCGATAAGATTCTTTCCTCGCGCCGACAAATTCTATTTCCATGTTATTATATTTAAACATGGCTGTCCCGAAATTACGGAATGTAAAAACATTCTTGATACCTAAGATGTTAGCAGCCTTTTTTGCGATTTTAATCCCACTACCAACTACCACAATGTCAATATCTTCTGAGCTGCGTTTTAGGATTTGGTCTCTTACCCATCCGCCAATGACATAGATTTCGAGATTTTCTTTTTCTGCAAGCTCTGCTATTACTTTGAAAATACGGTGGTTAAGGTCAAATGTATGTGTGTTAATATTAAATTTTATATCCATATACACTCCTACTGTAAAATGAACTTTACAAATATGAAAAAAAATAATATCTTAGTCCAAATGACCTGCAAAGATAAAGTTTTGATGTAAAAAATTAGTAAAAAGACACTTAAAAAAAGTTTTTTTCTTTTAGAAAAATTTTGCTGTAGATTTGCACAAAATATAAAATTGGTAAAATCGGCACTAAACATGGTTGTTGAGCAGTACACAGAAGATACGATACAGACGCTGGAGTGGAAGGAGCATATTCGCAAGAGACCAGGCATGTACATTGGAAAGCTGGGAGATGGTTCATCGGCTGATGATGGTATTTATGTGCTAATCAAGGAGGTTATAGACAATTCGGTAGATGAATATATGATGGGCTATGGCAAGAAGATCGAAATAGATATTAGCGAAGACGGCAAGGTAAGAGTGCGAGACTATGGCCGTGGTGTGCCTTTGGGAAAAGTGCTGGATGTTGCATCGAGGATGAATACTGGCGCCAAGTATGATTCACGTGTTTTTAAAAAATCAGTAGGATTAAATGGCGTTGGTATAAAGGCAGTTAATGCTTTGTCGCAGATGTTTATCATACGTTCTTTCCGCGAGGGACAGATGAAGGAAGTTGTTTTTGAGCGAGGAAATATTGTGGAAGACAAGCCATTAACCCCTAGCCAAGAAAAGAACGGGACAGAAGTTATTTTCAGACCTGATGAACAGTTGTTTCCAGGATATAAGTATCGCCTGAGCATTGTGGAAAATATGATAAAGAATTATACTTATCTCAACACAGGTCTAAAATTTTATCTTAATGGACAAGAATTTGTTTCGGACAACGGTTTGCTTGATCTGCTCAACGAGAAGATTAATACAGAGATTCTCTATCCAATTATTCATCTAAAGGGCGAGGACATAGAAGTAGCGCTGACGCATGGACGCCAATATGGCGAGGAATATTACAGCTTTGTTAATGGTCAGTACACTCCCCAAGGAGGCACGCATCTGCTGGCGTTCAAAGAGGCTATTGTAAAGACTATACGTGATTTTTACAAAAAGAATTTTCATTTTTCGGATATACGTACATCCATAATAGCTGCGATAAGCATAAAGATAGAGGACCCGGTCTTTGAGTCACAGACCAAGACCAAGCTGGGCTCGAAAGACATGTGGCCTGGTGGTCCATCGGTTCGTCAATTTATAATGGACTTTATGAAGACCGAGCTGGATAATTACCTTCACAAAAACGAGCAGGTAGTTCAAGCTTTGCTCAAGAAAATACAAGAGTCGGAGAAAGAACGCAAAGCGATACAGAACATTCAGAAAATAAGCAGATTAAAGTCCAGAAAAGTCAGTCTTCATAATAAGAAACTAAGGGATTGTGACATTCATTACAATACAAATCATTCGAGGCGCGATGAGTCCACGATTTTCATAACAGAGGGGGATTCGGCAAGCGGCAGTATCACAAAGGCAAGGGATGTAGCCACTCAGGCTGTTTTTAGCCTTCGTGGTAAACCGCTTAATACTTATGGGCTGACCAAGAAGGTGATTTACGAAAACGATGAATTTAATCTCTTACAAGCAGCATTGAACATAGAGGAAGGCGTCGAAAATTTGCGGTACAACAAGATAGTGATTGCCACTGATGCAGATGTTGACGGCATGCACATTCGGCTTTTGCTCATAACGTTTTTCTTGCAGTTTTTTCCAGAGCTAATAAAGAATGGCCATTTGTTTGTTTTGCAGACGCCTTTGTTCCGTGTGCGTAACAAGCAGAAAACGATTTATTGTTATTCGGAGGATGAAAAGCAAAAGGCAATTCAGAAGCTCGGGGGGAATGTTGAGATTACAAGGTTTAAGGGTCTGGGAGAGATTTCACCTGGTGAGTTTAAGGAGTTTATTGGCAAGAATATGCGACTGGAGCCAGTTGTATTGACCAAGGAAGATTCGATCAATGAGTTGTTGTCTTTTTATATGGGTAAGAATACGCCTAAGCGCCAGGAATTTATAATAGAAAATCTAAGAATAGATGAGGAATATAAGGCAGATATATAAAAATTTTAGTGGTTTGATTTTTGTTTTTAAAAATTTGTTTTTTCTGAAGCAATAAAATATTTAACTTCAAAAGGTCGTTTTTGATATTGAATTGAATTTAATAAATATTTAATTCTGTGCGTACGAAGATAATTTTGTTCATATTTGTAATAAGTATTTTGCCATTAGGTCTGAAAGCTCAGTATGCTCATTTTTCGCAGTTTTATGCTGCACCATTAGTTTTGGCTCCTTCTTTTGCAGGTTCAGCTGATGGTGCCAGAGGTACGATAAATTACCGTGATCAATGGACTGGCATAAAGAAGGGCATTTTTGTAACAGAGGCTTTTGCTTTTGATATTACTGCTAGGAAGATAAATAGTGGCTTCGGATTATTAGTAGTTCGGGACAAGGCAGGTACTGGTAATTTGGGGCGCTTGGATGTTGGTGCTATATATTCATGGAATGCCCAGTTGACCAAGTCAGGTTTATTTTTTCGTCCGGGAATAGAGCTAAAGTTTGCACAACGTGGGGTTGATATAGAGAAATTGATTTTTCCTGATCAATTGTCTTTTGATGGGATATCAGGTCAAACGAGTCAGCAGGGGCCTGTTGATAGAACAAAATTTTTCTTGGATGCTGCGTCTTCGGCACTGTTTTATTCTGAGAAATTCTGGATAGGTTTGACTGTTGATCATCTATTCCGTCCTAATGATGCTTTTTATGATAGGAGTTATCGAGTGCCATTGAAATACACGTTTTTCGGTGGATATAAGTTTGGTACATATTCTCGTCGTCGTAGAGTAGGGGATAAGTACATGGTTTCATATCAGCTGCGTTATCAAGGTGGCAGTTATCAGTTGGATTTGGGTGGTTATTGGGAACATGAGCCGATATTAGTAGGGCTGTGGCTCAGAGGATTGCCATATTTAAATGCCTTTGGCACATTGAATATGGATGCAATGGTCTTCATGGTTGGTTATCATATTTTTGGGATTAGTATAGGCTATAGCTATGACCTTACGGTAAGTCCGATACTGATGCGAGCAGGAGGTTCGCACGAAATTTCTTTGAGTTATACTTTGGCAACACAAATGAGGCGTCATCGCCGCAAAGGTGCTATCCCTTGTCCTAAAATGTGATTTTTCTTTTATTTATGTTTTTTTTGTTAATTCCTTGATAATTAACAAGGTATCTTGTTTTATTGCAATTTAGTTTGCAATGGTTGCCTTTTTGCCACAAGATAATGAATGATTTTTCCCCATTATTGAGAAAGTTCTTTTTACTTGCAATGTGTCTTGAGCGCAATCGCAACAGGCTTTATTACTGCGATATAACAAATGCGTGGCAAAGAAATATTTGTAGATTATTGAGAATTAAATAGTTTTGCATAAAATAACAATTTTTTCATTATGTACGAAGCTCTATCCCATTTAGATTCAGTACACCTCAATTTTACTCCAAGTTCTCTATTTATTCTCAATATCACTTTAGCAATAATCATGGTAGGAGTGGCCCTTGGAATTAAGCTTAATGGATTCAAGGACTTGTTGCTGCATCCCAAGCCATTTATAGTAGGAGTGATATCTCAATTTGTCTTGTTGCCAGCTTTTACTTTTCTGCTGGTTATCTTACTGAGGTTGCCAGAAAGTGTGGCTTTAGGAATGATATTGGTGGCAGCTTGTCCAGGAGGTAATATTAGCAATTTTATGAGCTCTTTGTCAAAGGGGAACGTAGAGTTATCAGTGAGTTTAACGATGTTTGCCACATTAACGGCAGTTTTATTTACTCCACTTAATTTTGCATTGTGGGGAAAGCTATTTATACGTTTTGCAGCAAAACATTTCAGTGAATTAGCGCCTATTACAATAAATTTTTGGGCAATGTTCAGAGCTGTGGTGATTATCCTGTTAATACCGATGACTATAGGGCTATTCATATCGCATAAATGGCCTAAAATAGCCAAGAAGTCGGGACCTTATGTCAGGATAATTTCTGTTATCATTTTTTTGATTATGGTCGTTGTTATGATAATGAATAATTGGGAGTTTGTAAAAAAATATGTACAGGTTGTATTTTTGTTGGTATTTCTTCATAATGGTATGGCTTTACTGATAGGTTATTATTGGAGTAAGCTAAATCGTCTTAAGCTTCAGGATGCAAGGACAATATCCATAGAGACAGGCATACAGAATTCGGGTTTGGCTCTTGTGTTGATTTTCAACCCGAGATTATTTAATGGACTTGGTGGCATGGCAGCTATAGCAGCTTGGTGGGGCGTATGGCATATTATATCAGGTTTGACAGTAGGTTTTGTATGGGGGTATATTCGCAAACCAAAAAGGCTGAAAAATGTTGAATTACAAGAGAGTACTGCACAGTAATCCTGGTTACAAGTTGGGCAGGATTTTTCTTACAGATTTTTGGTTTAATCATATTTACAATCGTCAGGTCGTGGTGCTTGGGAGGGAGAATATCCCCAGGAATAAGCCTGTGTTGATTTTGCCTGTCCATCGTAATGCCTTGATTGATAATATGGCAGTGCTGACCACGAGGAATGACAATCCAGTTTTTCTGGCAAGGGCGGATATTTTTAGGCAGAAATTATTGGCCAAGATTTTTATTTTTTTTCGTATGGTGCCTGTTTTTCGTATAAGAGATGGCAGGGAAAGCCTGGCAAATAACGAGATGACTTTTGACGTTAGTGCACATGTTCTGGAGAAGAACAAGATATTGGTAGTTTTTCCAGAGGCAGCACATAATGAAAGGAATCAGATGTTGCCTGTCAGAAAGGGGGCTATCCGTATAGCTTTTCTCACGGCAGAGAGAACAAATTTTCAGAAGGATATTTATTTGGTACCTACTGGTTTGTACTATGATGATATTTATCATTACAGACATAAGATTTTGATTACTTATGACAAGCCAATAAATATTCTGGATTACAAAGAGCTTTATCTTGAGAACAAACAGAAGGCAATGCTTAAGGTTAGGGAAGACTTGACAAAGGCTCTGACAGACCTTTCTATTCATATAGCAAATGATGAGTATTATCACCAGGTAAATCAAGCACGGGAAATTTTTGATGCGTATGTTGCCCAGGATATGGGCAAAGATCTACGGCAGTTTGATCATAAATTTGAAGTTGATAAGAAAATTATTGATGTTTTAGAGGAGGCAATGGAAAAAGAACCAGAGCATTTTGATAAATTTGCACACAAGATAGATAAGTATGTAAAAGGACTTAGGGATAATAAGCTTAAAGATTATCTTTTTGAGAAGCCGATGTCGTGGGGAAAGCTATTGATTTCAAGTTTGTTAGCAGTTGTTCTTTTACCGTTATATTTGTTGATGTGGATAAATTTTGCAGCTCCAGTATGCTTGCCAGAGATATTGGTACATAAGTTTGAAGAGACAATTTTCTATGCATCAGTACGTTTTGCTGCTTCCTTGATTTTTGTGCTTTTGTGGGCAATAATTTGGGGTATTGTTTTAGCTATTTGGGTCAGTTGGTGGGCTGGACTGATTTTCTTTCTTTTGCAGCCATTATTATTAGTGTTTTGGCTGGACTTTACACGTTTTTTGAAGAAGATTTTGGGAAATTGGCGGTTTAAGCTGGGAAAAGATAAATTCATTGATTTAAAGTGTATTAGGGAAGAATTGCTGCGTGAATTTTCGCTGTTTTATGTTAAATAAATTGCCTTTGGTCAAAATTTTTAATATTTTGTTCTAAGTTTGCGGTCGAAATAAAAGTCGAAAAATATGAAAAAATTTACGGTTATAATTTTTGCATTAGTACTTATTTTGGGCATGACATCTTGTAAGAAGAAGGTTGAACAGCCCGTATTGCCACCTTCGCAGACCATGGAGTTGAATGATAATAACTTCCAGGGCAATACATCAGAGAAGGTCGAAGGATATGGCAATTGGTTCTCTGCAGCAGTTACTGGAGGTTTCTGGTCAGCGATTGTAAAGGTGTCATTTGCTATTCCTATTTATGCATATAAACATGCGTTGGAGCAGACCCCTCAGAAAGTTGATAACAGTACTTGGCTTTGGCAGTATAATGTGCAGTTTATGGGTATAAATCATCATGTTAAGTTATACGGGTCTGTGGATCCGAACCAGGACATGGTTAGCTGGGAGATGTACGTTGATGATTTTAATTGGTTTGTCGGTGAGAATAATGTTGCTGCCACCGAAGGATATTGGATATTTTATTCCAAAGATGCTCAGCCAAAAGAAAAGCTCAAGGTTGAATGGACTTATGATTATTCAGATAGCACTGGTACAGCTAAGTATATTGTCGTTGATCAGGATGCTAACAATTACAATTCTTACCTGTATTATGGTAACAATTTGGATGGACTGTATAATTGCTTTTTTAATATTGTTAATACATCTGATACCAGTTCTGTAGAGATTCAGTGGAACAATCAGAGTCGTGTTGGACGTATCAAATCATCAAAGTATTTTGGAGATCAGGCATGGCACTGCTGGAACGAAAGCTTGCAAGATTGCCAGTGCCCTTCGTCTAAGTAATTAGCCTTAAATTACTTTCATAGAGGCTGCCCTTTTGGGGCAGCCTCTTTTTTATGCAAAAAACATTTAAACCATTTTAGGAAAGGAATCAA
>JALWCU010000136.1 GCA_027015275.1 Bacteroidales bacterium
GGTCAGTACATAATTCACAAAGTTACGATAGCCATCGTGATAAAAACTACGTATTCTTGTGCGGTTGTCTATTTGTGTGTAAAATGCAGTAATTTTGGCTTTTATCCGTGGTGCACGCAAGTAATAGCCAATATCACCGTGCATTATTTTTTCCGAAGTCAAATGGTCTGCCACCTGGTCGCGTGTGCGTGGCGAGACATAAGCATTCATAAATGTTGGTGCTTTTGTCATATAAGCAGCATGTCCAGCGATAAAGTGCCGTCCTGTGATTTTCCATACAAGACCTGTTTTGAGCCCATAATTGAAGAAATTATTTGTCTTAGACTTTCCTAAGGAATTGTCAGGGAAACGCCCATTCTGCATATATCCTACGCGCCAAAAACTTGTATAACTCAGATAACCAGCAGCATACATATCAAAATGGGGCAGAGAATAAAATGCCTGTGCCCATGTACGGCTGTTAACAGTAACTGCGTCATAATCATAGCCAAAAACATCTCCTTCGTGAATAATATGATTTGGAATAAGCAGGTTGTTTTGTGCAGAATCTGAGCTAACGAAATCTCTTTCAGCGTATTTATCCACATCAACATAATAATCAGCGCCCATTAGGTCATCCAGCTTTTTAAAATCATGAGTTACATAATAACGAGCCAACAGTCCTGCGTCTATTGTCAGGCGTTCATTAACATTTTTATTAAGAACTGAGCTAAGGGCAATAGAGCGTTGGTCATAACGTCGGTCTTCTATAACATACTGTGCACGGTAGCCGGATACGTCGTTACCTTTGATACCATTAGCATTGTGGATTGTCTCGTAGCTGGAGCGGTTGGCGTCATATAGACGAGCCCAATCTATCTGGCTATAATCTGGGTTTGTTCTGATTGCCTCGGCTACTTCCTGTGCTTCTTCGGGGCTAGTGATGTAGCTTGGCAGATAGCGATAATAATCAGGGCGTGGATCTGGTGCATTATACCAGTTAAGTGCTGTTGCACCGTTCTGCCCATAACGACCAGCCAGACTTGTTGTTAGCTTTGTGTTGTTATTAATTTTCCACACATCGGTTATGATAAGAACAGGTATATCCGAGTGAGCAATACGACTGTTGCGTTTTTTACCGTCTTGCCATCCCCAATAAGGATTGTAAAAGTGATTACCAGTAAGGTCGTACATTTCCTGGACAGTAGGTCCTGCCTTGCCTCGTTTGATAGGTGCACCGAAGAAGTTTATTGCCAGGTTGTGGTGCTTAAATTGCTTTTCTATCCCAACATAATAAGCCCACGCATCGTAAAAAGTGCCTGGGATATAGCCTTCATTAGCCCAGCGTCGTGAGCCTGATACGGTCAGAGCCCAGCCATTGTCCATAACACCTGTCGAATAAGTGAAAATAACGCGCTGGCGGTAAGTGCGGTTTGTCAAAGAATAAGTAATATTAGTGCCTTTGCCGAATTTTGAAGGCATCATATCGATATTTGTGCTACCGGCCAGTCCGCCAAAGGTCATATCGTTTCTCTGCAATCCCAGATAGCTGGTTTTGAAGCGGGTAACATTATTAAGTCCGCCCCACAGAGACCAGTAAACGCGTCCGTTATCCATGTTTTCCATGGGCACGCCATTAATATCCACTTCATTATATTCGTTGTCATAGCCTCTGACACGGAAGCGAAGCATGCCAAGATTGTATGCAGCAGCAGAGAGAAAAACATCACGTGAGCCATGCAAAAGTCCTGAGAGATTTTCTTCGCCTTGTTCTTCCTGAGCAATCTCGTCTTGTGATATTTCGGTAACAGCCAGATCTTGTTCACCGCCCAGTGTGGCTAAAGTAATAGTCCCTACGTCGATTGTCTGTCCGGGTTTTATATCAATTTCCTTGATATAATCGGCATATCCATCTGCAAAGATATAAAGCTGATAACGACCTTGGGACACACCATTTAGAACAAAATAACCATTATTATCTGTTTGCGCGGAAAAGGTGGTGCCCAACAACTGGACACTAGCGCCTGAGAGTGGGTCTCCTTTGTCGCTCTTCACATGACCTACAACCTTGGTTTGAGCAAAAGTTGCAGATACAGAGAACAGTAGAAAAAGGAGAAAAATTAATTTTTGCCTCATGTTTTTTAATGTTTAAAAGTTTTCTTAATTTTCATTCAAATTTTAAGTTCTCAAATTTAAACGTTTTTTGTTCTAAACCCCAAGGATAATGAAGAAATTTTGGTTACTCATAGTCTTGTTAATAGCTTTTAGAGGTCTTTCTCTGGGTCAGGAGAAGATAAAGCAGATGTGTATTGGTTTTTATAATCTTGAAAACCTATTCGACACCATTCACAACCCCCACAAATTTGACGAGGAATTTTTACCCAATAGTCCAAAACACTGGAACTCACAGAAATATCACATCAAGTTGAAGCATCTGGCACATGTAATAAATGTGCTTGGTACGGATGACGTGAAGACAGGTCCTGTTATTCTGGGTGTGGCAGAGGCAGAAGACCGCCGTGTTCTGCAAGACCTTGTCAACCAAAAAGAAATAGCAAACCGTCATTATGGAATCATTCATTTCGAGGGCCCAGACGAGCGGGGCATAGACGTGGCGATGTTGTATAATCCGCGGTATTTCCGTCCCATCAATGCACGTCCAGTGCACGTGGAGCTGGCAGACCATCATCCTACACGTGATATTCTTTATGTTTGTGGAATTCTGGACAGAACAGATACCCTGCATATACTAGTCGATCACTGGCCCTCGCGCTGGGGTGGGCAGAAAAGGAGTGAACCATTGCGAGACACAGCAGCTGCCGTCGCCAGACGCATTGTAGATTCTGTCTTTGCCCTGCACCCAAATGCTAAAATTGTGGTAATGGGAGATTTGAATGACGACCCAGTAGATGAGAGCGTAGTAAAATATTTGCGAGCAAAGGGACGCATCAAAGATTTGCAACCAGGTGATTTGTACAATACAATGTACACTAAATACAAAAAAGGTATTGGTTCTCTTGCTTACGGCGATTCATGGGATTTATTTGATCAGATAATGATTTCACAGGCTTTGCTCAAAAAATTTAATAAAAAAGACAAGGGATATAAGTTCCTCAAATCAGTGGTTTTCCGCGCACCGTTTCTTTTCCAGAAGACGGGACGCTTTGCGGGTTATCCTTTCAGGACATACGCAGGGGACGAATTTTTAGGCGGATATAGCGACCACTTGCCCACATATATCATCCTTTACAAAAAAGTAAAATAATCGTACAATGAAGCTTGATCCATATTTCATGGAGTCCATTCTTAATCTTTATGATGCGCTAATAGAGAATGGCATTTACGTCGTTTACATCGGAAGATTTAACCAGCAGATAACTAAGTTTTTCTCTGAGATGTTAGAAAGCGAGCTGGAAAAAGAATGTAAGGACAAAATAACACGCCGCAGAGTATATCACACTATAGTAGAAATTTTGCAGAACATGCAGCGCCATACTGAGGAACTGGGTGAAGGCAGTGGCCTGTTTATGATCGGACGTATGGAACACATTTATTATATCATAACTTCGAACAAAATCATAAAGACAAATGTGCCTAAGCTCCAAAACGCTCTGGATACAATTAATGCTGCTACAAAAGAAGAACTTAAAGAAATGTACAAAAAGCAACTTCTCGAAGGTAATATATCAGAACGTGGCGGCGCTGGGCTAGGACTGATTGATATAGCCCGCAAGACTGAGTCAAAGTATGAATATTTATTCCTGCCAATAAATTTTGAATTAGATTATTTCGTGCTCAAAATAGAAATAGATAGCATAAAACTGGCCCGTCGCTTACAGCAGTCATAAAACACACTGAGCTACTAAGGGTCTTTGCTGAAAGTATGTAGGATTTTTGATTGGGTTTCACTAAGCTTAGCTCTTGAGCCATACAAGGGCGTCCTGAGCATTACCAAAGTCTTTGAGGTCTAAAGTTTCAAAAGCTTTATCTTGGCTAAATAGCCCATGGATAAACTCATTCAATTTCTCGTCTGAAGAGCTGACAATGGCAAATTTCGATATTCCAGAGTTCCCCACATACATAGGCAAATCATCAATTAGCAAATCCTTGGCGAATTTTTCCATGCTTTTGACAGAAGACAAGTCGAGTAAAACACTGACCGGCTTGATTAGCTCAAAAAGTCCAGTGAATTGTGCTACTTCTTTGAGAATCACATGACTACGCAAAAATTTTGTTGTAACTATTTTGCTATCAAGGTCAAAATAAATTTCTAAGTTTTCGTCTTTATAGATTTTCATAGCTCTTTTTTTAATAACCGATTATATGGCTGATTTTAATCAAAGCTTTATCCATGGCTGAGAGCTGCTTGCCACGAGGGTAAAGTGTGTGTTCCCAATTGCCATACATTGGATTTGGTAAAACAATATATTTAGTTCCCCAGAGTTTGCTATCACGTATGACAGCAGTGGAGTCATATCTATCACTGGCCTTATTGTAAATCTGACTAAAGTCGCCCATATTGTCGCCTACCCATACCTCAATATTATATTTTTCTGCTATTCTATTGAATCTCTCTGTTTTGTCGCTGGTTTTATCCTTTAGAAAAACATGAAGAGAATCTGCATCAGGGAATCCCTGTTTTTTTAAATTCTTGATGGTGACATCCAGATCTTTAACGTTTCTATTAGATACATAAAAAACCTCTATCCCCAGCTTCTTGGCATATTGTGTAAATTCTACAGCACCAGGAAGAGCTTTTGCCTGTGTGAGTTCTACCCATTGCTTCCATAATTCAGGGGTGTATGATTTACCCTTGTGTATTAGCATACCTTCGAAAGGGCTGTTATCTAAAACCGTCTCATCAATGTCCAGCACTACAGCGGGGAGTTTGACACTGTGGTAATGCTGTACTTTATCGTACAAGGTCTGTTTTGCTATATTATAACTTTGAAGATAAATAGCTTTCATTTCATCAGAACGCTGATACCATAATACAGCATTGACCAGCTGATTAGATAGTGGATTAAACTGCTGAGAAACAAATCCCATAAACAGCATACCAAAAACAAAAACTGCTAAATACGAAAATATTTTTTTACTCATCTTTTTAGTATTTTTACAATTGACGTTCAAAAATAGTAAATTAAAACTTTTGAGAGAAACTATTCACAGAATAAAACTAAGGTACCCTCCTGTAACCAACCTTTGCCGCAGCTGTACTCATGCTTACGGTGATAGACGACGGGGAATTATGTGCGAAATTACAGGTAAAAAACCACAATTTTATGCTTATTGTCCTTATTTCACACTTAGTGTAAGCCGCGACAGGGCCGCACACGAAAATGATACTAACTCCCAGGAAAACCGCACCCGCCTACTTCAGCTCTGGACTTTTATGCTTGTGTTCATAGTATTGCTATCTCCCTTGCTAGCTCTGATAGGACGTGCATCAGTGTTTGTTATAGTGGGTATTCTGTTACTTGGGTATAGCATTTATACATGGACAATGTCTAATAAAACTAACAATTTGCCACTATTTGCATACACATTCATAGTATTTGTTTCCTTTCTTGAAAAATATAAAAAATATGGCGATAGCGACAAACAGATTATTTATCAGACACTTATCCGTCTTTATGGAAATGACGTTGCCCAAAGGGCAATGGAATTATATGAAAAAGGCTTTGCGCTGAATGCCAGGGCACTTAAACGCTTGCTTAGATTAACATCCCGTTGGGATAGGCGTTTCCTTTACACATTACTTTTCCAATTATTTGTTTATGATAATGTTAAAGCACTGGACTCGGACAATATAATGCTTCAGCTAACTTCACTCTTTGGCATAAAATCGGACGAATATCTGCGGCTAAAAGAAATATACATATCCCGTGAATACAGGCATAAATCAGAACAATACAAACAGCATCGCCAGACAAATTTTTCCGAGACTAATCTTAACCGCCAGTTTGAGATACTAGGACTCAGGCAGAGCGCATCAAATGATGAAATAAAACGCCGTTTCCGTCAGTTGGCTAAAATGTATCATCCTGATCATCAACATAATCCAGAAATGGCTCAGGAAGCACAGGAACAGTTCCGTCTCATCCTCGCTGCTTATGAGCAGATAAAAAAAGCACGTGGCATAAAGTAAAAACAAGATTTTTATAATGCACATAAATTTGTTTTCTTTGGTTAATAAAAATCATTGAAAACCCACTTAACAATGGAAAACTTTTCGACTTATAATCCCGTAAAACTACATTTTGGTAGCAATGCTTTGTTTAAAATTCATGAACAAGCGCCTAAATATGGCCGTCGTGCGCTCGTAGTATATGGCCAGGGTTCTGTAAAAAAATACAATATCTTGGTCAAAGTTCTTAATCAGCTTGCCCAGAGCGGCGTTAGCTATGTAGAATATGGTGGCATTAAGCCCAACCCCGTGGTAGAAGACGTCGTTCAAGCAGCAGCCATGGCACGCAAAGAAAAAGTGGACATGATTGTAGCAGTGGGGGGTGGCAGCGTTATTGACAGCTCTAAAGTCATTGCTCTGGCAGCTAAATCCGATATCGATCCATGGGAATTCATGCTAGGCAGAGCAGAACCTACAGATGCTTTGCCAATACTTACTGTGCTGACAGTCGTGGGTACTGGTAGCGAGATGAACGGTGTGGCTGTATTGCAGAATAATATGGCTGGGCAAAAGCTAGGCATGCGCCATGAGTTGATGTATCCCCGTGAATCATTCCTTGATCCAGGACTGACAACCACAGTACCCAAGTTTCAGACAGCTTGTGGCATGGCAGACATTATTGCGCATGCTATGGAAGCTTATTTCGGCGACGGCGGCTCACCTCTGGCTGATTACTTTGCAGCATCTATTATACGCGAAGTCATGGACGTTGGCATCAAGCTTATCAATGATCTGGGTAACTATGACTTACGAGCAAGAATTATGCTCGCAGCAACTTATGCTCTCAATGGTACAACAGCCATAGGCCGTGGAAATTCCGGTGATTGGGGCGTACATGCCGTTGGCCATATATTATCACTTTTGTATGACATTCCACACGGAGCTACACTGACAGTAGCCTACCCTGCTTGGTTGAAATTACATCTGGATAAAATACCTGATCGTATCCGTCATTTGGGGCGCTTGGTCTTTGACAAACAATGCCTGGATGAGAGAGACACTATTAAGGAATTTGAAAAATTCTTCAAACTACTCGACCTGCCTGTTAACTTGGCTGATGTGAATATACCACGTGATGAAAGACAGATTATTCTCCAGCTTATGAATCAGAATCGCGTTACAGGCGCCGTTTTCCCGCTGACAAAAGAAGACCGTGCTGCTATTGTAGAGCTAATGACCACAGGCGGAAAAATCTGAAAAGTAACGAAGATGTTATCATGAGGCTGTCTAATAACTAAATAATTTATAAACTCTAAAAACAGCTATCCTGCTAATTTACAAAGACCCAAGCTTTAGCTTTCATCATGTACGCATTAAACACTCCTTGGGGACAGCCTCATGAATAACTTTGACGGTTTCAAGTAGTCAAAAAATTAATTTCCAGACAATTACAATTCTATTAGGGCACCACACTATTCCCAGATATATTCCTTGTCTTCCCAGACTATCTGTGCGGATAAGCTGGACTGACCCTGACCGTTCACAATGCTGACGTAATGGACTGCATCATTAATCTCATTATGCAGATAAATATTTAGTGTATCGCCGTGGAAGGTTTCTCTGAGGAAATTGAGAATTAACTGCTTTGGATGATGGGACTTGAGAAAGTCCAAAGGGTAAGCATCCAATATCTTGCGAACATAATTTGCATTGTTCATGTGAAGGTTCATGTCCAGATCAGTGAAAAATACTTGTTGCATACTTAGTAAAGTTTTGTCTTTAGGGAGTTTTATTTTGGGAGCAGGCTCTTGGATAGCATGTTTCCTCAGAATAGGTGGGTTGTCTGACAGTACCTTTTCCATTCTCTGAGGCCTTCTGTTTTGACGGTCAAGAACTATCCAAGATGTTGTGGCTTTTATGAGTGAATCTCCCTGCTGGTCTGTGAAGATAAAATCACGGTAACTGACAAGAGTATCAGCGCCCTTTGGCCAGGTCTGTACTGTAATTTCTTCTTTCCATACAGGATGCCGAAGGATGTCTAATCTGAGCCGTATCAAAACCCAGAACCATTCCTGTTTGCTCATCTGTTCCCAGCCCAACGAAAGCTTGTCGGCATGGCGTGCAGCATAGTCCTGAAGCATATTAACCAAAGTGTAAAGATGAAGCTCTTTGTGAATGTCAACATAGTTGGTTCTGACAATAAATGTCTCTGAGAAAGGTTGCATTTGTCTGGATTTTGTTTTGCTAACGCAAATTAAAAATTTTATTTTGCCCAGCAAATCGTAAAAACGTGAGCGTATGTTTTTCAAAGTTTTAGGTTGGGTAGGTAATATTATTCTCTCCATTGGTGTTATTCCACAGGTTGTCAAGACCTGGCGCACGCATGATGTTTCGAGTTTTAGCTGGAGTTTTCTGTTGATGTGGGCTTTTGGTGTTCTCTTTACTTTCATCTATATAGCCCATGGTGATATAACTACTCGTCGTTATCAGTGGCCACTGTGGTTGAATTATCTGGTAAATATCCTGGCTACATTTTACCTTGTTTATGCTAAATTTGTTTTTGGCGTGGGAGTGTGATGTAGATTTGTCTGATAGTAACTTTTTTGACCTTTACTCGTCTAATGGATGTAAAAAACAAAACAAGGATTTGCCATGAAAAGATACATTTTTGCCGTATTGCTTTTGCTATCGGGTCTTGGACTGTGGGCGCAGAACTCCAAGGAATTTAAGTTCAATGCCTTCCGTCGAATAGTACTGGATTTTCCTGCTAAGGTACAGATAGTTTATTCGCCTACCTATTCGATACGTGTCATTGATTCTTCGCAAAGCAGAACAGCTGTATTATTCTTTGATCAGCTGGATAGGTCACTGGACAGAAGCTCAATAGACCTGGATAAGTTTTCTATATCACAGCATGATTCGACACTTTATATAAGTAGCCATCAGGATTTACCAACTCATTCTCTGAAGATTAGAATCATTATATCTATGCCATTGCTCGAGAAAATAAAAGTAGAAACAGCAGCTTCTATCGTTATAACAGGCAAGTTTAATCTGCCTTATTTGGCAATGGATCTCGAAGGAGCAAGCTCTATCAAAATTTTAGACAAGCCAATTATTAAACAATTAAGTATCAAGGACGAAGGAGCAAGTTATGTGTATCTTCGGCTAAAACATCCTATAGATTTTGCAAATTTCGATGTGGAAGGTGCCAGCTTTATAAGCGCACTTGAGACGCCTATCCACACGATCAACGCCAATATAGAAGGCGCAAGCATGTGCAAAGTTTATCCTTTGGAGACTCTCAATGTAACTGTGGAAGGTATGTCATATTTCCAGTACAAAGGCAGACCAAAACAAACACATATCAAGTCAGAAGGATTGAGCATTATCAAGCAGGCTGATTAGTGAGCAAAGGCTTGAGAAATTGTCCGGTGTAAGAATCCTTACACTGGGCAATTTTTTCTGGAGTGCCTTGACAAATAACCATGCCACCTTCGTTGCCGCCCTCAGGTCCCAAATCTATCACCCAATCAGCTGATTTTATTACATCCATATTGTGCTCAATAATAATAACTGTGTTATCATGGTCCACCAGCTCATTTATAGCCTTTAGAAGCTGACTGACATCGTCATAATGCAAGCCTGTTGTTGGTTCATCAAAAATAAATAAGGTGTGCTTCGTCGAATTTTCCTGAAGCAGAAAACTAGCAAGTTTTAACCTCTGACTCTCACCACCGCTCAATGTGCTAAGTGATTGTCCAAGCTTGAGGTATCCCAGTCCTACTTTTTGCAGAATTTTCAGTCTTTCGACAATATTCTGGTTCATGTTCGAATGCTTGTCTGTAGGATCTGGTTCAAAAAATGAAGTAGCCTCGTCTATGGTCATTTCCAGCACATCATAAATATTTTTTCCTCGATAAGTAACTTCGAGTACTTCGTCCTTAAAACGCTTACCCCCGCATGCTTCGCATACTAATGTTACGTCTGGCATAAATTGCATTTCCACATGTATAACGCCTTCGCCCTGGCACACTTCACACCGTCCACCTTCTACATTAAAAGAAAAATACCCAGGTCCGAAACCATACATCTTTGCCATGGGCTGTTCGGCAAAAATCTTGCGTATCCAGTCATAAGCCTTAATATACGTTGCTGGATTAGAGCGTGAGCTACGCCCAATGGGGTTTTGATCAACCAGCTCTATTGCCTGTATCTTGTCTATGTCGCCTTCCAAAGAGTCAAAGCGGCCCAAAGCATGGGAATAATCACCCAGCTTATGAGAGAGAGCAGAATAAAGCACATCTATCACGAGCGAAGATTTGCCAGAGCCACTCACGCCTGTAACCACAGTCATTAATTTCAAAGGAAAGCTAACATCCAGGTTTTTCAGGTTATTCTGCCGTGCACCTTTGACGGTTATATAGCCCTTGTGTGCCGATGGGCGGCGGCGAGCCTGTGGGACTGCAACCTGCCTGCGACCAGTCAGGTACTGCGCAGTCAGCGTATCTGCCTTGAGGAAATCGTCAATCGTGCCAGAAAAGACCACTTCCCCGCCAAAGATACCTGCACTCGGTCCCATGTCCACAATAAAGTCTGCTTCACGGATAACGATTTCGTCGTGCTCTACAACTAATACGGTATTGCCAATTTGTTGCAGGCTACGCAGCACACGTGATAGCCGCTTGGCATCACGTGCATGGAGCCCCACAGTGGGCTCGTCTAAGATATAGAGCGAGCCTTGCAGCGAACTACCTAAGGCTGTAGCCAGGTTTATTCGCTGCATCTCGCCGCCGCTCAACGTGTTGGACGCACGGTTGAGCGTGAGATAGCCAAGACCTATATCGTTCAAGTATTGTAGCCTAGTTCTTACCTCTGTTATTAAACGCTTTGCTATTTGTTCCTCATGCTCACTTAGCCGCAATTCATTGAACCATTGGAGCAAATCTTTGACCTGCATAAGAACGAGGTCCCGGATACTTTTACCAGCGATCTTGACATATTTTGTTTCTTCTTTCAATCGTGTACCTTGACAGGCTGGGCATGTTGTCTTGGCACGATAACGTGCTAACATAACACGGTTCTGCACCTTGTGCTGCTCATTTTCGAGCATTTTAAAAAACTCATTAATACCTGTAAAATACTGGTTCCCATCCCATAGTAATTTCCTTTGCTTGTCTGTCAGGTCTTTGTATGGGGTATGAACAGGGAAGTTAAATTTGTGAGCATTTCGAATGAGTAAATTTTTGTAATACTGCAATTTAGGACCTCGCCATGGTGCTACAGCATCCTGATAAACAGACAAATTCTTATTTGGGATTACCAGATCTTCGTCAATGCCAAGGATATTTCCAAAGCCACCGCACACTGGACAAGCGCCGATAGGACTATTGAAATTAAACATCTCTGGCGATGGTTCATGGAATTCAATACCATCTGCTTCGAACCGATTGGAAAATTCCTCAGTTATAATCAGCTGACCTGAAAAAATTTTAACCACACAAGCCCCGCGTCCTTCGAAGAAAGCTGTTCGCACTGAGTCAGCAATACGGCTGTCAAAATCTTCTGTATGCTGCACCTTCACACGATCTATGAGCAGATAAATACGATTAGCATCTCTAACCGCCTCAGGATTATCCCGTAATTCATTTAAGCGAAAGACCTGACCGTTTTCCTGGGCATCAAACTCTGCATAAAAACGCAAGAATCCTTCGTGTTCGTAAAAATCTAATTTTGACTGTAATTGGTCATAATCAAGTGTTAATGGTGCTAATAAAAAAGCTTTGGTACCTTCATTAAACTTTGAGAAAAACTGCACAACATCCTGAATACTATGTCGTTTGACTTCCTTACCTGAAACTGGTGAGATTGTCTTGCCAATACGTGCAAAAAGGTATCGCAAATAATCATAAATCTCAGTGGCTGTGCCAACAGTAGAGCGTGGATTGGCTGTAGCTACTTTCTGCTCAATGGCAATAGCAGGTGGCAAGCCTTTTATCTGATCAACTTCTGGCTTCTTGGCTTTCCCCAGAAACTGGCGCGCATAAGCAGATAGACTCTCAATATAACGTCGTTGCCCCTCGGCAAAAAGAGTATCAAATGCCAAAGAAGACTTACCCGAACCACTAACACCAGTAACAACGATGAGCTTGCCCCGGGGCAGTCGAAGCGATATATTTTTCAAATTATTCTCTCGCGCACCAATTATTTCGATATACTGCTGCTTTGCCATGTCTTTTCCCCGTATCATTCAGAAATGCAAAATTAATGATTTTTTGTCAAAAGACTCACAGGCCGTTCACTATTCTCTGCACCAGACAGGTTCATTAACACGCATACTTATTGAAAACTGTAAGGGAAAATAGCTTTTAATCAGAAGAAAGTTTAACCTTATGAACAATTTCTGGCTACTCATGTAAAAAGTAAGCAGTAACGAGCAATTATCCTTTTTTTTGAGTATTTTAAAATACTCAAACTTAATTACTTATTATATGAAAAAACTTTTCCCCTTCCTGTTTCTTGTATTGCCTTTTTTTATACAGGCTCAGGAAACACAGATTGTATGGCAGGCAAATGCCGGTGGCACAAGCTATGACGTACCTTATGATATGAGCATGGACTCAGCAAGTAATTTTACTCTCGTAGGCTATACCAAATCTACTGACATGGACGCAGCAGGCATACACAGCAATTACTACGAAGACGTATTTGTGGCCAAATTTGACAAATCAGGGAATAAGCTTTGGGCTAAATGTTACGGAGGCACAAGCTCTGACGTTGCTTATGGTGTTTATTCTACAGACAGCGCCATATATGTTACTGGCTTTACATGGTCTAATGA
>JALWCU010000137.1 GCA_027015275.1 Bacteroidales bacterium
TCAAAGTCAAAGCTTCTAATAACTGCGGAGAGAGCAACTGGTCAGACTCTTTGCCTATCACTGTTACTCAGCCACACCCTAGCCCCATTAAACAAAAAGGCAAAAGCATGCTCATTTCGCCTGACTCTGGATACGTCTATCAGTGGTTCCTTAACCATTCACCTATACAAGGCGAGACTAAGCAGTATTATTACCGCCAGACCCTTTTGCCTGGAATGTACCAGGTACAGCTAACTGACAACAATGGCTGCTCTGCCTTTTCGCCTGGACTTACAATCGGTAAAAAAAGCAAGGAAATCACTCTTTACCCCAACCCCGCTTATACCAAGAGCTTTACTAAGCTCCGTCTTTGCTCCGAGTACAAAGGTAAAATTACTGTCAAGCTCATCACTGTGGACGGTAAAGTCGTCAAAATATGGAAATTGAACAAAACTAACAAACAACAGACTTTCTCGCTCGAGATTCCTGTGCTCGCTAATTCCCTGTATATCATGGAAATTATCACTGACTCGCAATACTTTAAATTCATCAAAATCTTGAACAAATGAAACAAAAACAGAGGAAAAATATGTAATCAATGAATTGCCAAAATTATGGGATATGTAAAAATAAAAATCAAAAATTTAGTCGTTATTCAGGTAAGTTTTGTAAATTTTTCATAAATTAACAACTAATCCATAAAACCTGGAACAATGGGAAAAAAGAACTTCATAATAGTGTTATGTTTTATTTTTTTGGGATATGGCCTTTCTGCACAAATTTCTATCCTTGATTTACCCACCGCAGATAAACTTGCATTTACTGATTATGACCATGACGGGGATCAGGACATCATTTTTTATCATAGAGAAGACAATGGGAACAGCTCAATATATCTCTACAAAAACATAGGCAATGCAAAATTCGAAAAAATTGACATAGCTAACCTGGGCGACTTTGATGTTAATGAACTATCCTGGGGCGATTTTGATTCAGACGGATATGATGACATTTTAGTCAGTGGATATCAGAACAATAAAGATACTACTTTACTTTATCACAACTTAATGGGTAATGGATTCGAACTTGTCCAAAATGGGAATGTACCTCCGTTGGCCCCTAGCTACTCTGGCCAAAAATCCGTTTTCTGGTTTGATTATGACAAGGACGGAGATAAAGACCTGTTTCTAACAAACTATTACAATCCCCTATTTATAAATAATGGGGATAGCACTTTCACAAAACCTGATTATGATACCATTTTTAAGCCAGACTGGTATATTTCTAACTCTCAGACGATAAATTTTCTAGATTATAATCAAGATGGACACGATGATTTAATATTTGGTAACTGGCTATACAAAAACAACGGAGATAATACCTTTGATACAGTAAAAAATTTTGGCACACAGCTGATTGCAATCGCTGATATAGACAAGGATGGCTACCCAAACTTAATCATGGTAGGTAAGAACAAAACAACCAACAAATACAACTCAATATTATCAACAGAATATGATGCAGCATTAGACACTTTCAAAAAACTTGACACTTTAGTAAACATAAAATCATCTTATCTAAGTAATGATGATTCAATAGTTTCAATAGATACAGCTGATTTTGACAAGGACGGCACTCGTGAGTTTATTTTTACGCTTTATAATAAATCTCTCAGAGCAAAGACTGAATTTTTGTTTTATAAATACAAAGACGGTTCATTGCACTACTGGCAAAATATAAACTTACGAATTACATCTACTCAATTTGTAGAAGCCTGTATCTATAGATTTTTAGACATAAATGCTGATTCATATTCCGATGTTTTTATTCAAGGTTATAAAAAAGATAAAACTTCTAATTCTTATACATATACTCCCACTACCTTAGTTTATCTGTACAGGCAAGATAGTTTACAAAGGCTAAAATCATCTTTAGATACAGCATTATTTTCTCCAGTAGATCAGCTAGAAACAAAAGAAAATAGTAATGTCGTTGTCGCCGATTATAATGGAGATGGCTTATCTGATATAGTGACTGAAAAAGACAATAAAATTATATGCTATAAAAATACGGGAAATAAATATTTTAATAAAAAAATATTGGTGTCAGTACCCAACGAAAATTCTTATCTGCATCTGCTTAAGACTAACACTGACTTTGACAAAAACGGATTGCCAGACATTGTTTATTCAGTAGATACAAACGTTATAATAGCATACAACCAGGGCAATTTCTATTTCCAACTGGATACTATTTACTCCATGGAATGGAATTCTCGCCCTTATATTGCTGTCTCCGATTTCAACGCTGATGGCAGAAAAGATATATTCCTATTATATAATAACAAAAATTTACTATTAATCAATAACGGGAATAGCTGGACACAAGAAAATAATTTGCTGCCTAATATGTATGTAAGGAGTCCAAGTACTATAAATATTAACAATGATCAGTATCCAGACATATTTGCCAATGGGCATTTTTATGTTAATAACGGAGATACAACATTCACAAAATTGAACGATAGTATTTCTGAAGATGACGGTATAATGCCTATAGACTATAACCACGACGGCTATGATGACTTTATTATAATGCCAGACGGCGATGGAAATATCTCCAGCAAAATATTCTATATTAATCAAAATGGAAATGGTTTTATCCAAGACACAATTTCCCTACCTGACTCTGTATTATATGCAATACCAGTTTTAATAGACCTTAATCATGACGGATACAAAGATATTATTTTCTCAACCGCTACTTCTAGAAACGGAGGCCTTATATTATCCAAATACAAATATATACAAACACAAAATGGAAATTTTAGACTCATCTATAAAAATATTACAGACACCGTTATATTTGATTATGGAATAGGTGATTTTGACAAAAACTCTACTGATGATATTGCTTTTGTGGGAGCCCTTTTTTCTAGCGCTAATATTTCCAACTTTGATGATATTAACTTTAGCCTATATGTCACATTTCTCAAAGATTCCTCTGAAATTTATACGACAAATTACAATTTCAATGGTGGCGCATATATTGCCATGGCAGACTTAAGTAATGACAATAAATTTAATCTGATAACAAACCAAAATGCTTATAACTACCCTGAGTTTAATATACTAGGATATGTTGGCAATTTTGGCAAACAGTACTCTTTAGATTTTTACGATTTTAATAATGATGGATTTATAGACTTTTTTGGAGTTTACCCAAAGCTTACAGTTTCTTTACAGTCCGACTCTATTGGATACTCTTATGAAGCAAATACTATTTTCAAAAAGAACGTTGGCAATGGAAAATTTCTACAAGTCCAATCAACTGTAACACCAAAATATTTTACTGACGGTGATTGGAACGACATAGACAGGGACGGACTTCCAGATATTCTCATACCTGGGATAACTGATGTTTACCATTATACAAAAACCGGCTTTGTCTCACGTGGCACTAGCCTACCATATTCCCGCAAGGCCGTATGGATTGATTATAATCATGACAACCTCCCTGATGTAGCTCTGATAGACTACGATAGAAATATCGACATCTACATACAAAAACCAGATAATACTTTTGAAAAAAAATATATTATCAGTGGATCCTTTAAATATATCACAGACATATTCGTTACAGATATTAACAACGACGGCTGGGATGATTTAGTTTATGCTTATTTGCCGTTTTTTGAGGACGAATCCGGTCTTATTCTGTATGCATTAATTAACTCGCCATCTGGCTTTACTAAAGAAAAAATACTTTATAAAATTCAGAATTTTACGGCTTTAGACCAAGCCAGTAAAACTGGATATGACAAATTCATCTCTCAAGGCGACTTTAATAATGATGGCAAAATCGACTTCCTTATCTCTAACATAACGAAAAACCTTGATACAACAGCCTACCTTCTGCTAAACTATTATCCTGATTCCCTACATTTAATAAAAATCCCAACACCTTATGGCAGAACAATACTTGGTGATATTGACCAGGACAATGACCTGGATATAATTACTACCGGATACATCGGAAATGCTGAGGAGATAAGCCAAGATAAAGCAAAACTTGTCAGCCACATATATCTGAACAAAACCACAAAAAAGAACCAGCCACCCACCAC
>JALWCU010000138.1 GCA_027015275.1 Bacteroidales bacterium
CTGCTTGGGGTTGGAATACTTTTCGCCAAAATGCTCAACAATATACATTTTTATCATTTCAAGAGCTTCATTAGCCAGATTAGTAGAATCCGTACGCATGTAAGTAATCTTACCTTCCTCATATAATTTCTGAGCAATTTTCATGGTTTTTGTCACAGAAAAACCAAACTTACGGCTGGCTTCCTGCTGCAAAGTGGATGTAGTAAACGGCGGTGCAGGGCTCTTCTTAGTAGGCTTTGTCTCGGTCTTACTAACCGAAAATTTTTGTTCACTAATATCCTTGAGAATTGCCAATGCTTCATCTCTGGTCTTAATCTTATGGGGATAATCAGCACTCAGACTATATGTTTTGCCGTCCTCTGCTACAAAATCAAAGCCAGCTGTCAATTTGAACCAGGTCTCTGGCTTAAAACTCTTTATCTCTTCCTCGCGCTCAACAATCAGCCGAACAGCCACAGACTGCACGCGGCCTGCCGATAGCTTGTTCTGCACCTTCTTCCACAAAAGTTCAGAAAGCTCAAAACCAACGACACGGTCGAGAATACGCCTGGCCTGCTGTGCATTAACAAGATTGTAATCAATCCACCGTGGATTGTTAATTGCGTTTTCAATAGCCTTTTTTGTAATCTCGTGAAATACAATACGTTTAGCATTGTCCTGATCTAGACCCAAAACTTCTGCCAGGTGCCATGCAATTGCTTCTCCTTCGCGGTCTTCATCAGATGCAAGCCATACTATCTCAGCTTCTTTGACTGCCTCTTTAAGCTGCTGAATTATTTTCTTTTTCTCAGGTTCAACAACATAGGTAGGCTTATAATCATGCTCTACATCAACGCCAAGATTTTTGGTAGAAAGATCACGTATATGACCGTAGCTTGGTTTAACTTCAAAGTCTTTGCCAAGGAACTTCTTTATGGTCTTTGCTTTTGCAGGGGACTCAACAATTACTAAATTCTTTGCCATCAGTTAATAATTTAATTTGCAGGCAAAATTACACTTTTGCCTGCAAAATTTCAGAAATATATAATTTTTTTTGAATCAATCACCAAGATAATGCCCAATGACAAATCCATCTTTGAAATTATAAAATTTAAAATACTTAAATTTTTCTCGAATATAACTCTCACTTGGATGAAGAGAATCAGTGGGATCACGCAAATACACAACAATAGAATTATTAACTATAATATCCTGTTTAACGCCCAAAAGCTGACCATCTAACCTTTCATTTCTCTCATAGCTTGGCAAAAGAAACTGCACAGGCAAATGTATATACTGGTATGAAGTATCAAGCAAACGCTGCAATATATATACTTTATTACTATAAATTTTAAACTCTGGATTATAATACAAAGGTATTATCTTTTCCTTCAAAGCCTTCAGAGTCGGCGAATTACGATAAGGTGAAGAAAACAAAATTCCATCATCTGTCTCTGTATCGAAATCAATAGCAAGATAAGACTTAAGGAATTTTTCCTTTGGGAAAATCTTTTGTGTTGGGTCTTTGAAATGTACCCACAAGGCTCGGCGTGCATCAACATCCAGCTTATAATGATACATACGTGAATTAAAGTCTTTCTTGGGATAGCAAATTGTATCCTTCAGCACGCATACATGAGGTTCCCAAATTATGGAAATATTAATATCATATCTCTTAAGGAAAGACTTAAGGAAATAAACTTTATTAGTGTATATCCTTTTCACCAAGGGATCTCTTTTTATCCGGTTAATCACACTATCAATTATACTTGGCATTTTATAATAACGAGATCTAACTAATATCCCTTGAGGGAAGTAGTAAAAAATATGGTTACTAAAAAATCTATGCAAATCCTGAACAGAGGGAAAAATAGTATCAAATCTGTTATAAAAATATACTACTATACCCTGATCTCTTTCTAAATTTTTATTTACACCATTCATCTGCCGTACATAAGCTATATTTTTTTTTGTCTTTATATACTTCCTTGGTAACCAAGATCTTCTTTTACCTTTTGGGATATAATTTTTCATAAAATACTTGTCCGTATAAATTATTATTGCATTTGTATCCGAACTTAATATGCTTCTCATTGTATCCAGCATAGCCGAGGAAAAAGTAAATACTGGCAGTATTATATACCCATCCCTGAGCCCTACTATATTGCAGGATGGAAAAGATTTTATTATTTCATCTGCCGAAGAATAAACACTCGTATCTGTATCAAAAAAATAAACGCCAAATGCTAATCCTGCCTCTATTCTGGAATTTATTGAACTCATCTGTCTTTGGTAATTTGCATTTGGTTTGCAGGGATTGCCAGCGCACTTCTTGGGCAAAAGCGCTACTTTCTTCACATATTTTCTGAGAGCGTCAACTTTATTTGTATATACCAGCTGAGGCAAATTAAGCTTCGTCGCATATTTCTGCATAAAAGTCATCATATCAAGGCCAGACAAAGTATTATCTATAATTGTAGTGCTCTTGTAATTCACAGTCTTGGCAAAAGGATACAATTTTTGTATTCTGTCCCTACTAATTGCCGTGTCCTTCAAGACTAGCACTGTATTATATGGCTCTATTAAACTCAAATCAGCAGGTACTGCCTTGACATCGTAGTGTCTGAGCTTTTTGGCATAATCCTTTAAGTCATTTGTATAAATTGTATTTACTTGTGCTGAGTTAAGTCTCTTTATATATGATTTGACTTTTGTCGTGTCCTGGCAACCGCCAAGAATTAGTATTAGTATCAGTCCAATTAATGAAATTTTGAAAGATATTCTCATTTCTGTTCGATTTTATTGTGGTTTTTCTATAGCTGGTCGTCCATATTTCATCCAATGAGGCATCGGTTTGCCCTTGAGATAATGATCAAAAAATTGCATCATCCTGCGCGTAAGGTCAACGGTAGCCGGCGACTTTGCACGCAGATTATGTGGCTGGCCATTGTAATCAAGCAGCCATACTGGCTTATTTAGCCGCCTGAGAGCAACAAAAAATTCTATACCCTGATACCATGGCACTGCACCGTCTTTGTCATTATGCATGATAAGCAGTGGCGTTTTTATATACGGCGCATAGAACACCGGTGAATTGTACAAATAAAGTGGCAGGCCATTCCACAAATCTTTGCCAATACGGCTCTGCGTTTTCTCGTATTGGAACATACGGCTTAGGCCTGAGCCCCAACGTATTCCACCATAAGCACTTGTCATATTAGAGACAGGTGCACCTGCTTCTGCTGCTGCAAAAAGTGATGTCTGGGTGATGATAAATGCTGTTTCATATCCTCCCCAGCTCTGGCCCTGCAGACCTAAGTGATAACGGTCTATCCACGGGTAACGTTCTAATAACGATAACGTTCCACTTACAACGTAATTATAAGCACTCATGCCAGGGAAACCTACTTTGTAACGAATATTTGGTATGAAGACAATATAACCATTACTTGCATAATCTATAGGATTAATAATCGAACGGCTGGGACGCGGCATAAAATAACGATTCAGCATGTCCGAATACAGCTCATAATAGTACACAATCATTGGATATTTCTTGTGTGGATCAAAATTATCCGGTTTAAAGAGTAAACCTTCCGCGTCTTTGCCATCTGTGGTTATCCAGTGTACAAGCTCCACACTTGCCCAGATATATGGCTTCTGCTGATCAATAAAATGCGTTAGCTGCACTGCATCCTTGAATTTGCTATCACTGCTCCATACATCGGGATATGTTCTAACATCAGATTTTTGCCATAAAAGACGATTCGCATTTTTAGCTTTCACTGGCTGTGAATAATAATTACTACTCATTATTAACTTTGTCATGTGAGAGTCATGAGAAAAACTGCTAATAGCATAAAATCCAGCATCTTTGGTCTTTTTGTTAAACGCCTTTATCAAAATCTCGTGTGGTGTTATATAATCATTATCCTCGTTAAGGTCAATTATACGCAGCTGTATGTTATTTTTCCGACCATAGCCACCTGTCAAGATATAAGGCTTCTGCTGACCTGAGGGATCGATTGCCCAAATGTCATATTTATCATAAATAAAACACAATTTACTATCCTGTGAAAAACCTCCAAAGCCATAAGCTTCGGCAGGCGCTGGAATATC
>JALWCU010000139.1 GCA_027015275.1 Bacteroidales bacterium
ATCTATCAGCGCCTTTCCCCTGTCATTGAGCGGGCGGAAAATCTCCAGATTACGGTAAGTAAACCTGTCTATCCATACAAAATCATTCCGATCAATACGCCTAAGTCCCTGTATATGAGATAAGTCCCCATGTTGTGTGGTATCCAGATAATGAAGTATAGCGCCTGCTGCTTTTATTGCCAATGGTAAGTCTTCTATTCCAAAGCCTTTGAGACTCGTTGTGTTAAACTGGGTTATGAGCCTCTGGTAAGCAGACTCTGAGCTAATCATCCAGTCGTCAATGGGATAAGTATAGTACTCACCGGAGAATGCTTGTTCAAACTCTTCTCTCTGGTTGCGTTCGTATAGTACTTCCTTTGGAGAAAGGCTACTCAAGAGTTTATCAACGTACTCTACCGAGCCCTGCGTAGCATAGAAGTCTGCCGTTGAAATATCCAGAAATGCAACTCCTGCCCTTGCCTTGTCAAACACCACGCAAGCGAGAAAATTGTATTCTTTGTTTTCAAGAATATTATCATTGAGCGACACACCTGGTGTAACCAGCTCTGTAATACCTCGTTTGACGAGTTTTTTCGTTTTCTTGGGGTCTTCGAGCTGCTCTACTATTGCCACACGATAACCAGCCCGTACAAGCCGCGGCAGATACGTATCCAGAGCATGATAAGGAAACCCCGCAAGGTCAACATACGATGCTTTACCATTGGCTCGCTTGGTCAGAGTTATCCCAAGCACCTTGGAAGTCAGACGTGCATCAGCATCAAATGTCTCGTAAAAATCACCTACACGGAAAAGAAGAATAGCATCAGGATGTTTTTGTTTAAAGGTGTTATATTGACGCATCAAAGGTGTGTCTGCAATGTTCTTCATTTATGTTGCTTGTGTTTTTTGCTTCCAACAAATTTAAAATTTTTGCATGATTGTTAAATGCTTTTTTTGCCAAAAAGCAAAGAGCTATCGCCATAGCTAAGAAAGCGAAAATCATTGTGCAAAGCATAGTCATAAATTCTTCGCCAGTCTTCACCAACGAATGCTGCAACAAGCAAGAGCAGAGTACTTTGCGGCTGATGAAAATTTGTAATCAAGTTGTCCACCACACGAAATTCATAGCCAGGAACTATTATTATCTGTGTCCAGCCCTCTATCCTTTGCTTGCCGCCGCGCTCCAGCCAGTCCAGCAGAAAATCAAAAACTTGCTCAGTGGTACTGTCAGTAGCTCTTTCATAAGGCACCCATTGCGAAACGAATCTGTCTTGTTCATTATTCATCATGCTCAGTCCCAGCCAATAAAGGCTCTCGAGTGTGCGCATGGTAGTCGTGCCAACAGCAGTTATATTACCCAGGTTTTGGCGAATCACCTTGAGCTGTTCCTTCTCTACAGTGAAATATTCTGTGTGCATAGGATGCTCGCCAATGGTCTCTGTTTTGACTGGACGGAAAGTTCCAGCTCCTACATGCAGGGTTACCTCTGCCCAGTCTGCTCCACTCTTTTTCAGTCTATCAATCACCTCAGGCGTAAAGTGCAATCCAGCTGTCGGCGCTGCAACCGAGCCCTCGAGACGAGAATAAACAGTCTGATAATGAACCTTGTCATCGGCTCTTGCTTCTCGATTAAGATATGGCGGTATAGGCACCAGCCCCACTGCCTCGAGTACATCGCTAAAGGTCAGTTCCTCGTCCCACTCAAAGCAGACCAGATGTGTATTGTCCTCGGGTCTGGGTCCAATATACTGAGCCTTGAGTGTGTATTGCTTGCCATTAAATTGAAATTCCTTTGTAAGCTCGCCCTCTTTCCACTTTCTCAAATTGCCAATCATACATGCCCAGACAGCATTTCCATGTACCTGAAAAGATCTGTTGTATTCAGCAGGATTGACAGGATTTAGACAAAAAATCTCAATCTTGGCACCTGTAACTTTGTGAAAAATTAGTCGAGCATATACAACCTTGGTATTATTAACCACAAGCAAGGTCTTGCTTAGCTCCTGAGGCAACTGTTTGAATATCCTATGGTATATTTGTCCATCCCTGTAAACCAGCAGTTTAGATTCATCTCTTTTGTCCAAAGGAAATTTGGCTATTCTGTCCTCTGGCAGGTCATAGGTGTATTGTGATATTTTTATCTCTCGTGGGTCTGTTTTCATTTTTTGTTTTAAATTTGCATAAACTTTTTAATGCGCAAATAAATATGGCAACCAACATAAAAGTCGGGGACTTGGTTAAATTCCTCGACGACGTCGGCGAAGGCAAAGTTACAAAAATTATTGACTCCAACACAGTAATGGTGGAGACAGACCAAGGATTTGAATTTCCCTATCCTATCAGTCAGCTAATCGTTACCTCGGCAGAGCAGGATTATTCCGGCACAGCACAAGGCGAAATATCATCCAGCCAAGAGAAAGTTAATTTTCTGGACTTTCAGGAACCAGACATTATCAAGGACAATGAGGAAATAAACATTTACCTGGCTGTCGTGCCTGAGAACACTCACCAAATAAGCGACACAAAATTCGAGTTTTATCTGGTAAATGACAGCAACTGGCACCTATTGTATGTCTATCAACTCACAGATGATAAGCAAGTCAGGAGCACCCCAGGGCATCTGGGACCTAATCTGCTCGAACTGCTATACGTGTCTGATGCAGAGCAGGTAAAGCAATCTGAGGAAATTATTTTTCAGCTTATTTTCTTTCGGCGCACGGCTCACAGTTTGCGCAAACCACTATTTGTACGCATTCATCTGAAAGCAGAAAAAATCTTTGCACTTTCTTCGTATATTGATAATGACTATTTTGAATCAAAAGCCTTGTTTTATCCAATAATTGAGGAACATCCCCTGGACGAGGCATTAGAGCAGCTCAAGAAGCATGATTTTTACAAAGTTAAACAGGAAAAGGAAGTCAAAAACAAGCGAATAAATCAACCTCGACAATTTCATTCGGGTAAAAAACCTGAGCTATGGGAAATAGACTTGCATATTACTGAGCTACTGGACGATACACGTGGCATGAGTGCCAAAGACATGCTCGAATATCAAATGCAAGTGTTCAAAGACAAGCTTGAGGAAGGCTTGCGCGACTCCAATGTCAAAAAAATCGTTTTTATCCACGGCAAAGGCAATGGACGACTAAGGCAGGAAATACGCTCGTTCCTTGACCGCAAAAAAATCCCATACCAGGACGCATCTTTTGCCCGTTATGGCTTTGGTGCTACACTGGTTTTTGTCTCACAACAAGCACGCAAAAAACATTAAAATCAAATAATTATGAAATTCTTTATTGACACTGCAAATCTCGATGACATCAAGGAAGCTAATGACCTTGGAATCCTCGACGGCGTTACTACAAATCCGACGCTTATCTCTCGTGAAGGCGTCAAGGGTAAGCAAGCTATTTTTGACCATTACCGCAAGATATGCGAAATTGTTGACGGTCCTGTCAGCGCAGAAGTCATTTCCACAGACTTCGATGGAATGGTGCGCGAAGCCCGCGAGCTGGCAAAGATTCACGAGAACATCGTTGTGAAAATACCTATCATCAAAGACGGCGTTAAAGCTATTCGTGCCCTGTCGCAGGAAGGCATCCGTACAAACTGTACCTTGGTATTCTCACCAGGACAAGCTATTTTGGCAGCAAAGGCCGGTGCCACATTTGTTTCGCCTTTCATAGGCCGTCTGGATGATATTGCCTCTGACGGAATAGAGCTCGTTCACAAGATTGTGGAAATTTACAATTACTATGGCTTCCCAACAGAGGTGCTTGCAGCATCTATTCGTAGCACACAGCACATTATACAGGCAGCTGAAGCAGGCGCTGACATCGTAACAGCACCACTGAAAGCAATACTGGGACTCTTGCGCCATCCGCTTACTGACATCGGACTTCAGAAATTCCTCGATGACTACCGCAAATCACAGGAATAAACATCTGTAATTGACTGATATTTTGCGATTTTCAAAAGCACTGGGAAGACGCACAGTCTCCCCAGGCTTTTTTTTGATAGGCTCTTTTTATTACAATAAACCAACTCATAGCAGCAATAATCGCATCATACATTTGTCGCAAATTCTTTTCTGACAACACGAAAATTTTTCTAAG
>JALWCU010000140.1 GCA_027015275.1 Bacteroidales bacterium
CATGTAATACTGACTTTAGATTGTGTATTTTTATTTCAGAAAAAGAAAACTGCAATCAACCAGTTATTATCAATATCAAAAGTGAAGTTGATGTGGTGAGTGTTGTTTATGAAGCCCCTTTTCTACAAAATATTAATTACTATTATTACATTCATTACTATTGCTATTAATATTCCTGCTACTGCCATATATGTGCCACTGTCTGTCCCCTCACCTAAATACCTACCCCATACTGTATTCGGTCATTTCCTGTGCTATTTCAGACCTTACATTTAATTGTAGCTTTAGTTTGGCACCAATATTTACTAGGTACAAGTGTAAAAAGCCAAGCATGCCAAAGAACTTCTTTTTGGCTATGATACACTTGCTTTAATGCAGTTTATAAAACTATGTTTTTCCTTGTGGACACGGATTGCTCAGCTATGTATTTGAATCATGTCCAAGTCTGAAGGGTCTTTAATTTGTTTTATTGCCTTTTTATTACTCGGCCATGAAGCTGTTAGCAGATATGTGCATTATAGCGCTTTGTTTTTGTGAACGCATCTGTTAAGATAGGTTCATTGTTGTTTTTGTTGCTGCTGCTGTGTCTGATTCTATTAAAAGATGCCTTTTTTCCAACCAGTTAGAGAATTAGGCTGTCTCTTGTGACACTCTAAAGTTTTTCGTAGAAGAACAGACAATTATCTGTCTAGTTTATGTGTGGTACTATCTGTGATGTACAGCCACCCCTAAATCAAATGGCTTGAGAGCACAGTTGGCCTGGTACTATAGGGAATGCCATTTTCACACATTCTGATGGTCATTCATGACATTTTAATGTCAAGCAAGATAGTAGTATTTCAAAACTGGTTATTTTGCACTTTTCATTTCAGGTGGTTTATAGATAACATATCAGCAACCTTTCTTTTTTATGATGTCTGTTAAGTGACTGCGTAAACATCCCTAGTGGTACAACTGCTAATGCAACCATCAGGTGGCACTTTATTTGGTTTTTGTACGCTCATGTGCCATGAGTTACGACAAAGTGAACTATACGTTTTTCTTTAAATTCCAGCTCATTCCTACTTGACAGTCTTATAGAAAGAAATATCATAGCTGTCTATACAATTACTGCTTAAGTTATCAGTTTGTATAGTTTCTGATTGTGTAGCATAACATAAGACTATTGACAACCATTGCACTAACTGACTGTGTGAACTCAATTGACAAACAGCAGTGCTGTGTGTGAGCCCATGGACAGTTTTTGTGATTGCAATTGCTGATGGCCTGTTACTCTGCACATTTAAAAACTATTCTTTTTAAGG
>JALWCU010000141.1 GCA_027015275.1 Bacteroidales bacterium
TTGGAGTTTTTTTTTCAAACATATATTTTTGCATTGCTTTTGTGAGCGACGGGATGTAGCTCAGCTGGTTAGAGCGCCACACTGATAATGTGGAGGTCGGAGGTTCAAGTCCTCCCATCCCGACCAGAGTCCCACAACCTGTCGGTTGTGGGACTTTTAGTTTTTATCTCTTTTGTTATCCTCCCTTTTTCCCATTAAGTGTTGTGTGGTTATATCCTATTCTGTCCAAACAAAATTTTGCATTCTATATTGAGACATTAGCGCCTGACCATAGAATAATACTCAATTTATCAGCTACATTAATTGTCAAATCTGGATAAAATTTTTTTGGCTTATGAAAAAGTTTTAATTTTACCGTGGTAGGCTGTGTGATTCACTCTACTATTTAAATTAAAATTTTTACCAATGAGTAATTGGTTTCAAAGAATGGCCAGGGGTATTCGTACTCCCTCTTCACAGCGAAGAGAAATGAAAGAAGGATTATGGTTCAAATGTCCTAAGTGCAAGACAATTGTTACGATGATTGAGCACAAGGAGAACCTCGGTGTTTGCCAGAACTGTGGTTACCATGATCGCATTCCCACGGTAGATTATTTTAATTTTTTGTTTGATGATGGACAGTATGAACTATTGTTTGAAAATCTTCTACCCGCTGATCCTCTGAATTTTGTTGATCGCAAACGATATACAGACCGCATTCAAGACGCTCAAAAAAAGACAGGGCTCAAGGAAGCTATTTCT
Organism: Bacteroidales bacterium; assembly: GCA_027015275.1. Classification (GTDB taxonomy): domain Bacteria; phylum Bacteroidota; class Bacteroidia; order Bacteroidales; family S143-33; genus S143-33. The sequence goes on from JALWCU010000141.1 coordinate 742, forward strand.
GTTGCAAAGGGCAAACTTGATGAGCTTGATATTATCATAGCCGGAATGAACTTTGAATACATAGGTGGCTCTATGGGATCTGTCGTTGGCGAGAAAATAGCCAGGGCTGTAGATTACTGTATTGAGTATCGCATGCCCTTGGTAATAATAAGCCGTTCGGGTGGTGCACGTATGATGGAAGCAGCACTTTCGCTCATGCAAATGGCCAAGACAGCAGCAAAGCTCACACAGTTGGCTGATGCACGGCTCCCATATATTTCTGTAATGACTCATCCGACAACCGGCGGTGTTACTGCTTCTTTTGCCATGTTGGGAGATATAAATATAGCAGAACCTGGCGCTTTGATAGGCTTTGCCGGTCCGCGCGTCATACGTCAGACAATAGGACGTGATCTGCCCGAAGGATTCCAAACATCAGAATTTCTCCTGGAGCATGGTTTTCTTGACTACATTGTCGAAAGGAAAGACTTGAAAGAAACTTTGGCCAAGCAATTAAGGCTTATACTCGAAATACCAAAAAAATGAAAGAGGAGATAGAAAACAAAATAAAAAATATTATACGGTACGAAGCAAAAGCTATTCTAAGCATACCGTTAACAGAAGATTTTCAGAAAGCCATAGACATAATATATGAGCGCGTTCATAGGCAAAATGGCAAATTAGTTGCCAGTGGCATGGGCAAGGCTGGCCAGATAGCTCTTAATATTGCCACGACCTTCAGCTCAACCGGCACACCGGCAGTTTTTCTCCATCCAAGTGATGCTCAGCACGGAGATCTTGGCGTGATACAGCGCAATGATGTGTTGCTTTTAATATCCAATTCAGGAAAAACCGTGGAAATTATTCAGCTACTGGAACTTGTCGAACGGCTTTTTGACGATGTTTATGTACCTAAAATTGTTATATCAGGGAATCCCAAGAGCATTTTAGCACAGAATGCAGATGCGTTCCTTTATACAGGCGGTCCCAAGGAAGTATGCCCGCTGGGATTGACTCCTACCACTTCTACTACGACTATGACTGTGATAGGCGATATTCTTGTTTCACTAATGATAGAAAAAATCGGTTTTACACCAGAAGAGTATGCCAAACGCCATCATGCAGGATATTTAGGACGCAAATCCAGAGCTATACAGAAACGCAATAATGTCAATGTCGTGTCGGCCAAGACGAACAATAATGAACAAAAACACAATTAATTATGTTTTTCCTCATAGCAGGTCCCTGTGTCATAGAGAGTGAAGAAATTGTTTTTACCGTAGCAAAACATGTAAAGCAAGTTACAGACCACCTGGGTATAAAGTTTATTTTTAAGTCATCATATAAAAAAGCTAACCGCACGAAATTAGGCAGCTTTACAGGTATTGACCGCAAACGAGCCCTTGAGATTTTGGCAAGCGTACGCAGGCAGCTTAATGTGCCTGTGATAACGGATATACACGAGAGCTGGGAGGCGGAGGAAGTGGCGCAATATGTTGATTACTTGCAGATACCAGCTTTCCTGTGCCGTCAAACAGACTTACTTTTGGCAGCCGGGCGAACAGGAAAGACTGTGAATATCAAAAAGGGCCAGTTTATGTCGCCGGAGGCTATGCGCTTTGCTGTCGAGAAAGTGTATTCCACTGGCAATAGAAAGGTAATGTTAACCGAACGCGGAACAACTTTTGGCTACAGTGACCTCGTTGTTGATTTTCGTTCAGTGCCTATTATGCGTTCAATAGGAGTACCAGTTGTGGTAGATTGTACGCATTCAGTACAGAAGCCTAATCAAACAGAAGGTGTTACAGGGGGGGACCCGTCAATGATAGAAACACTTGCACTTGCAGCAGTTGCTACAGGGGCTGATGGCCTATTTATGGAAGTACATCCAAATCCTGCTAAAGCTCTTAGCGATGCAGCCAGTCAGCTGCAGATGGACAAGCTGGAGGCAATACTGACAAAATGTGTTGACGTATATAAAGCCGTGCACAAAGATTGATGATTATTGCTGCCTTTTTTCCTCAATAATAAGATAAATATTATTATCGTCCACATCTAAATTGAACTTATTGGCTACTTCAGTACGAATCTGCTGTATAATTTCTTTGTCGTAGATGTCCTTGATTTTTACGTTTTTGTCATCGCCCATGACAAGGTGAACGTGAGGCTCGAGATCAGCATCATATCGTGATATTCCAGCGAATGTTGGAATTTTTTTTATGATTCCTTTGTTTACAAGCGTCTCTAATGTGTTATATACTGTACTCAGTGTAATAGTAGGATATTTTTTACTGATATGTTCGTAAATCATATCCGCAGAAGGATGAGTTTTTGTTTTCATCAAATACTCCAGTATGGCTACTCTCTGAATTGTCATTTTTAGCCCCTTCTCGGTAAAAAGTTTTTTCAAATCTTTTTCCATTATTTACAGAATTTGATAGTTTTATCGGTGTAAAAATACTAAAAATAAAAGTGTTTGTAAATTAAAAACATTCTATTTTACTAAAAAATTCAAAAATGGATAATGCTTTATATCAGTCAGCCGCAAATTTAATAAAAAATTCTGTTTTTTTAACAGCTTTTACTGGCGCAGGAATTTCCGTTGAAAGCGGCATACCTCCTTTTCGTGGCGAAAATGGCATCTGGAATAAATACGACCCAAAGATTTTTGACATAGATTATTATGTCTCGCACCCGCAGGCAGCGCTGGAGCTGAGAAATGTGTTCTATGATGTTATGGAAAAAGCAGAGCCTAATGCAGCACATTTAGCTTTAGCAGAGCTTGAAGAAATGGGCATCCTAAAGGCAGTTATTACACAAAATATCGACAATTTGCATTTCCTTGCAGGGAACAAAGAAGTTATTGAATTTCATGGCAATACACGTTATTTCGTTTGTATGCAGTGCGGCGAAAAATACGAAGTAGGGCATATAGAGTTTACAGATAAAGCTCCCAAATGTCCTAAGTGTGGCGGATTGCTAAAGCCAGATTTTGTGTTCTTTGGTGAACCAATACCCACAGAGGCTTATGCAAAGTCCTTTGAATATGCACACAAGACAGATGTAATGCTTGTTGTCGGTACGACAGGTATTATTTACCCCGCCTCCACTATACCAACCGAAGCAAAATCTAATGGTGCGGTAATAATCGAAGTGAACCTTGAGCCCTCAGAATATACGATCCAGGGAATAACGGATATTTTCTTGCAAGGCAAAGCTACACAGGTTATGTCAAGACTTATGGATGAAATAAAAAAATAAAAAGCATGCAGAGTAACAATGATTTTGATAGGGTAATAAACCGCAATGATTCCCTCGCAATTAAATATGCAGCACGAAAAGCTGTTTTTGGACGCGAAGATATTTTGCCTATGTGGGTTGCAGATATGGATTTTTCTTCACCGGAATTTGTGCTGGATGCACTACGCAAACGTCTGGAGCATCCGATATTAGGTTATACACTACGTCCAGAGTCTTTTTACAAAGCTTATCAGCAATGGGCAAAGAGACGGTACGGGTTCGAAGTTGAACTGGATTGGCTTACCTTTAGCCCTGGTGTAGTATCGGCATTAGCTCTTTCAGTACTCTCTTATACAGAGCCGGGCGACAAAATAATTATCCAGCCACCTGTATATCCTCCTTTTTTCGAAACAGTCAAAGGTCTTGGACGTGAGCTTGTCATAAATCCCTTGCGTAGAGATGTGGATGGACGTTATTATATTAATTTTGACGATCTTAGGACAAAAGTTAATCAGAGAACTAAGCTATTAATCATATCTAATCCCCACAATCCTGTTGGCCGCACATGGACACCTGATGAGCTCGAAGAGCTGGCGCAGATTGCACTAGAAAATAATTTGTTAATAATATCAGACGATATTCATGCAGACTTTGTTTATAAGGACTATAAATATACACCTGTAGCGAGCTTGTCCGAACAGATTGCACAAATAACAGTAATAGCCACCTCTCCGAGTAAGACTTTTAATATCCCTGGACTCAGCACTTCGGTTGTCATAATACCAAATGATGAGCTTAGGAAAAAATATAATGAAAAGCTCAAAGCAGCACATCTGTGGCTTGGGAATATCTTTGGTAATATAGCCTTGGAAACAGCATATAATAATGGAGACCAGTGGCTGGATAGCTTGCTTTTATACCTTGAACAAAATGTGGATTATGCTGTGCAATTTATAAGGAATAACATACCAGCAATAAAAGTCTGGCGGCCTGAGGCAACTTTCCTTTTGTGGCTGGATTTCTCGGCCACAGGTATGACACACGAACAGATAAAGCACAAACTCATTAATGAAGCACGAGTGGGGCTGAACGATGGAACGGACTTTGGCGAACAGGGGGAGAAATTTTTCCGTATGAACATTGCTGCACCCCGAGCTGTAATTACTGATGGATTAGAAAGGCTAAAAGCTGCATTTGGCTGAGTCCTGAGCAGAATAAACACAAAAAGGAGCACCCAAAAGCAGGTGCTCCTTTTTCTTTAAAGGTCCAAGAGTATAAAATTTGTCCTTACTGCTCGGCTACTACTTCAAATTTCATTGTAGCGACAATGTCTTTGTAAAGACGTACCTTAGCTTCAAAAGAACCAACTTCTTTGACGTGGTCCATTTCTATTTGTTTGCGGTCTATCTCAATGCCGTTCTGGGAAAGAAGATCAGCAAGCTGGATATTAGTTACAGAGCCATAGATTTTTCCCTTTTCGCCAGCTTTAACCTTGACAGTATAAGTCTTAGCTTCGATCTTCTCACGCATCTGGCTAGCAGCTTCACGTAATTTTTGCTCTTTACGTGCTTGCTGACGCAGTTTTTCTTCTAAGTGTTTTTTTGCCGAAGGTGTTGCAAGAATAGCTATCCTTTTGGGAATTAGATAATTATTTGCATAGCCATCTTTGACCTTTATAATCTGGTCTTTATGACCGAGACCTGGCATATCTTGTATCAAAATAACTTCCATAGTTAACGATTTTTTAGTGTTGGGACGATTTTAATAAGTCAGTAACATAAGGCAATAGAGCTAGCTGACGCGCACGTTTGATAGCGCGGGCCAGACGACGCTGGTTTTTCAGAGTTGTACCAGTAAAACGGCGTGGTATAATTTTACCCTGATCGTTGAGAAAACGCTTGAGGAGCTCTACATCTTTGTAATCAATGTGCTTGATTCCATGCTTGTTAAAGTAATCGTATTTTACTTTTTTAAACTCGATCTCAGGCGGTGTCAAATATCTGATGTCATCCTGAGAATTGGTATTTTGTATAGCCATTTTTAATTAGTTTTTAGTTTGAGTAAATAAAAAATAAGATTATGATTCAAGTTCAGCTTCTTTCTTCTGAGCTTGAATCTGCTGACGACGCTGTTCATTATACTCAATAGCATTCTTATCGAGCTTAACAGTCAGGAAACGCATAATGCGTTCATCACGACGTAGCTGGGTCTCAAACTTTGAAATAAAATCTGGACTGGCTTTAAATTCAAATAAATGATAGTATCCTGTAGTTTTGTGCCTGATAGGATAAGCCAGTTTCCTAATGCCCCAGCTTTCCTCCCATACCATTTCGCCTTCATTGTCAACAATAATTTGGCGATACTTGTCAACCGTTTCCTTTATCTGATCTTCAGATAAAACGGGAGTCAAAATGAAAACGGTCTCGTACTGATTTTTGTACATACGTTCTTTAATGTTTTTGGTTTAAATTTGATTTATAACGGCTTGCAAAGATATTTTTTTTTCATTAACCAAACAAATTTTTCACTTTAAAAAAAGATATTTCATCCAAGAGCATTTTTCTCTTCGAGTTTTTTCAATGACTCAAGATAATCTTGCACAACCCTGGCGCTCAATCGCTTGAGAAATTTATTCAATCTGTATTTTACCCAAAAAATATGAAAAATATACATTCCCCAGATAATTGTCAGATAAAAAAGCCTCATCATCATAGAAGAAAAGAGTGGTGAGAAAGCCATAAGACTGAAAATAATACTGTAAATCAAAAATTCTGTAGAAAAAATCTTATATTCAACTGTCAGCACCGAGCCTGTTGCAGAGGCAGTAAAGACACCACTGGATATAGGATTGAATATATTCCAGCCATTCCAGATAAACCGAAAAGGGCTGCCAAAGAATTTTATTGTATCTCCATCGTAGCTTACATTATGAATATAGGCTATATCTTTGAGATAATTTGACAGCTTGAGTGTGAAGTCATCAACAAATACAGACGGTGGTAAAGAGGAAGGTATTGCTATTGTACCAGATATGCCTATGAGATAAAACATTATTTTTTTATATTTAAAAGATTCAATTAACTTTAGTATATCCAAAATTACGATTTATGCTAATCTTAAAAAAATAATACTATGAAAAAATTACCAGTCATACTTTTGGGGTTTATTTTTCTTTTTTCTAGTTGTGATGTGCTTATGCAAGTACTAGAGCAGTCAACGGCGGTGTCCAGTCCCAGTGAGTCCGAAGTTGTCCAGGGTTTGAAAAAAGCACTCGAAGTCGGGGCTGATTATGCTGTCAGCCAGCTCCATAAGAAAGATGGATATTTCGCCAACCAGGCTGTTAAGATTCTCCTTCCGCCTGATGTTCAGAATTTGATTAATATGGCTTTGAACAACAGCACAGTAAAGAGGCTGGGATTGGATAGAATTTTGAGGCGTAAAGTGAATAATGTCATCTTAGCTATTAACAGATCAGCAGAAGAAGCAGCTATAGAAGCAAAGCCCATTTTCGTTAACACTATTCGCAGCATGAGTATAACTGATGCATATAATATTCTCAAAGGTCAGGATATAAGGCGCAAAACACAGGGTTTTGATTCATTGGCAGCGACACATTATATGGAGTATAGGACTCGCAATCAATTATTTAACCTATATAAACCAAAGATGCAGGCTACGCTTAGTCGGGACTTGGGATTAGGTTTCTCTGCTAATGATGCATGGAATACAGCCGTTAAATATTACAATAATTATGTGGCTACTATTTTGAGAAAACCAAAGATTAACTATACCTTAGCAGATTATGTAACAAACAAGGCACTCGACGGAATGTTCTATATGATTGGTAATCAAGAAAAAAAGATACGTCAGAATCCATACCAGTACAGCTATGACATTATTCGTCGAGTCTTTGGATATGTGAAAAATAATATGTAATGGTTAGTTATCTTAAATTAAAAGAGATAGATTCTACTAGTGATTTCGCTCATCGTCTGCTCAATATGTATTCTCCATACGAGTTGAATAATACAGTCATTTTTGCGCAGTACCAAACTAAGGGGCGCGGTGTAGGAAATAATAAATGGCATTCAGCCCGTGGGAAAAATTTAACTTTTTCTATAATTCATTGTCCTGATTATCTGTTAATTGAGCAGACCTTTTATTTGTCAAAGACTATCTCCTGTGCTATTGTTGATTTTCTGGAATCTTTGGGGATCGATGCAAGAATTAAATGGCCCAATGATATTATATGTTATGATAGCAAATGTGCAGGGATATTGATTGAGAATACTGTATCTTCGGTACACAAAAAGATTAAGTCTTCTGTTATAGGAGTGGGGCTGAATGTCAATCAGACTAAATTCCCGGAAGATTTGAATGCTATATCTATAAAGCTAGTTACAGGAAGGCAGTATGACCTTGGGTACCTATTGGAGAAGGTTGTTGATAAGATTTTTATGTGGTTGGATACTCTGAAAGACAGGAAGTTTGATGTAATAGATAGTTTTTACTTTGTACATTTATATTTGTTTAACAAGTTAACGCGTTTTCGTTCTGATGATCAAGAGTTTGAAGGCAAGATTCAGGGTGTTGATCAATATGGACGTTTAATTTTGGAAATTCCTGAACAAAATTCATTAAAATTGTTTTGGCAAAAAGAAATTGAATTCTTAAACGTATGATGTATGGAGGAATATGTTAAACTGTTTGATGTTGAACCAATTATCCGGAAAAGCAAAAACAAATTTTTACGTAATCTACCAGGTTGGGCAATCCGAATTGTCGAGAATACGATTCACCAAGATGATTTGAATAGGATTTATAACAGGTTCAAGGATCGGGAAGGCATTGAATTCTTGCGTGGTGTGCTATATGAAGAGCTTAAGGTAAAAGTAAATTTTCTGGGCGGAGAGAATATTGACCCCAATGGCCGTTATGTATATATTGCTAATCATTGTTTAGGTGGCATTGACGCTATGGCACACATGGATCTGATGTATCGGCATCATGGGCGAGGCCTCTCACCTTCGAATGAATTGTTTGAGTACATACCCAATCTACATTCTGTTATAATGGGGGTAAATGTCTTTGGGCCCAATCCCAAGGAGCGTGCACGTCAGCTCAATGAGCTTTTTGCTTCAGATCTTCCATTGATGATGTTTCCAGCGGGTGAGGTTTCAAGATTGATAGGTCTGCGCATACGAGACCCACAGTGGAAGAAGACTTTTGTTACAAAATCCGTTCAATATCAGAGAGATATAGTACCAAGTTTTATAACTGGGCACAATTCTTTTTTATTCTATTTAATTGCTAAATTACGTAAGCTTTCGGGCATAAAATTATATATTGAGACAATGCTTTTGCCACGGGAGATGCTTCGTCAGTATGGCTATGAATTAACGTTTTACACGCTGGAGCCAATAAGCTGGAAAAAAATAAAAGACAGCGGCAAATCTGACCAGTGGTGGACAGAAGAAATATACAAGCGTGTTTATCAAGCTGGTAAAAAACTAAAAAAAAATAAAAAGCTATGAAAAAGACATTCGTATTGGACACAAATGTTCTATTACATGATTTTAATGCACTGTTTAATTTTGAGGATAACGACATTGTTCTGCCGATTACTGTCCTCGAAGAGATAGACAAATTCAAAAAAGGGCATGACACATTGAGCTATCAGGCTCGTCAGGTCATGCGTGAATTAGATAAATTATCTGAGCAAGGTGATTTTCAGAAAGGTGTCCCATTAGGCCAGGGGCGTGGTAAGCTCTTTATCATTTTTGACGAGGAACTATCGGACGCATACAAGGGAGCCTTTTCGGAAAAAGTGCCAGACAACCGCATTTTGGCCGTAGCTGATCATCTGCGCAATACTCTCTCAGAGCCAGTCGTTCTGGTCAGCCGGGATATTAACTTGCGCCTTAAAGCAAAAGCCATTGGAATAGATGCACAGGATTATCGCACAGACCGAGTAAAGAATTATGACCAATTATTCAAGGAGACAAACACCTATGATAAGTTTGATCCAGATCTGATGGATCAGTTATATGAACAAGGGTATCTCAAACTGGAAGATTGTAAATTCGCCAATCCACCGCTATCTAATGATTATTTTATACTTAATGGAGAAGGGAAACAGGCATTAGTAACGTATTTTGCTAAAGATAAAGTAATCAGACTAGTAGAGAAACACTATGCTTATCACATAAAACCTCGTAATGCCCAACAGACTTTTGCGTTGGATGCTTTGCTCAGAGATGATATACAGCTTGTTTCCATGACAGGCCGCGCAGGGACTGGTAAAACACTTTTGGCGCTGGCAGCCGCATTAGAGCAAAGTAATAAATATCAGAAAATAATGCTTGCCAGACCTATAGTAGCATTGGCAGATAGGGATCTGGGATATTTGCCAGGCAGTGCATTGGAAAAAATAAAGCCATACATGCAGCCATTATTTGATAATCTGGAAGTTATAAAGCAGGCAGCAGGACTTGGGAGTAAGTCAGCAGAAAAGATTGATAAAATGCTAAAAGATGAGCAGCTAGTCATAGAACCATTGGCTTATATACGTGGACGTAGTCTGCCGAATATTTTCTTTATCATTGATGAAGCACAAAATCTGACGCCGCATGAAATCAAGACAATAATAACACGTGCTGGCGAAGGCTCAAAATTAGTTTTTACTGGCGATGTTGAACAGATAGATACACCATATTTGGACTCTTCATCCAATGGTTTGTCATATATGACTGAGAAGATGAAAGGACAGGATATTTTTACGCATATTCACTTATATAAGGGCGAACGTAGCTATTTGGCTGAATTAGCAAGTAAGTTGTTATAGAACAAAAACATAATTTCTTCAAACATATAATTGAACTTAGATGTATTATGCTTATTTTTATGGTGGTATGAATAGGGCTAAAGTTATAATTGCACTATTGTATTGTAGCATCGGCTATCCTGAATGCCAAATTTTGTTAGGATAAAATTAACATGTATATGAATAATTATCAGATAATTAATCTTATTAAAGAAAATAATACATGTAGAGTGTTTTGGGCACGAGAAAGTGTGGATAATTTGAAAGTTATTTTGAAGGAGATAAATCCTCAGTTAGTAGATGATTCTTTTGAGCATAGATTCTCTAAGTGGGCTAAGAGGTTGATTAGCCTAGACCATCTCAATCTAGTTAATTATCTGGACTTTGGATGTCATGAAGGCAAATACATATTTGTAGTAGAAGATACGTGTTTTACATCAATTTATGACTTGTTCGATAATGAACTGGCTTCCGAAGAGATCTTTTGTGTTTTTTCGCAAATACTAAAAGCAACTGCTTATGGGCATAGCAAGGGTGTACTAAATGGAGAATTTGACTTTGAGCACTTATTATACAAAAAAAATAGAATTTTAATAGAAGACTTTGGCATAAAAAACATTCTCTATCCCTCGCTTAGCCTAATGGGCAGTAAAAGAGACATAGATGTATATAATTTTTATAGTCCAGAGCAATTCACCGAAGAACAAATCACAGATAAATCTGATATATACTCTTTGGGGGCCTTGCTTTATGCAATGACAGAGAGGGCATTGCCTTTTAGTGGCTTGTCTGGTTATGAAAATTTGAAACAAGCAGTTGTCAAAACGGAATTTTTAGAAGCAAGCAAGGACAATATTTTTGCTCCTTTTATTCGTAAAGCAACCATGAAGAATCCACAAGACCGGTATCCCTCTGTTAACCAGTGGTTACATGAATGGGAAATTTGGGGACAGATGTTTGAGAAAAAGAAACAAGATGAACAAGGCAAAATAATTGAAAATGATGTGACAGGTGAAGTTATTGCGGCAGAAACAGGAGAAAAATCAACAGAAGAAGATAAGGAAGAAAAATTTTTACAAGAGCTTAAGGTTAAAAGTAAGCGACGTTTTACTGTCTTAGTTACATTTTTATTTGTAATTTTATTGATACTTGCTGGATTTTTCCTAAGTGATTATGTTTCAAATCCTATAGCATATAACTTCTTTACTAGCAAATATTTAGATAGAGTATTCCTTGTACCAAGGAATGAATCGATTGTTGATATAATCTCAAGCTCACCGGGTGAATATGTCTTTGATTTGCAAGTGGATGAGGACTCTGGAGATATTCGTTCATCCAATGTTATAGATTTCAGTTCCAGTATGCTTAATAGTGTAAGATATGTGAATGGAGATATAATTTTGGTCGGTGGCAATTCTCCTACACAGTTTCTTACTTTTCCTATGCTTGTCTTAATAAGACAGGGCAGCTATGAACCTTATTATAATACAAATGAGAACGGCTCTTATGTCGATGTTGCTGTCAGTGGTAATAATTTATATTTGTTGAAATTTCTGTATGGCACGACAGCCAGCACTTCAAAAGTAATCGTGGAAAAAAGGGATTTTAATTTGAATTTGCTTTCCTCTTCTCAGATAGATGAGGACATTATAAATGATTCAGTGATACCAAGAGCAATGAGATTATTAGACTCTCTGGTAATTATAGAGGGATACGATTATCACAAGCAAAGTATTGTACTCTTAGCTTTTGATGGAGAGGCTAAGCCTGTTTGGCAGAAGCAGATTAAGTCAGTTCCCGTTTCTACTGGTGATGTGTGGTTCAACCTGGATGTTAAAAATAATTTGATTTTACTGTCAGCTATGACTAAGCGCCGTAGTGGCAGGGTATATACTTATATTTTGGATAGAAATGGGAAACAAAAGAACGTATTGAAGTTTAAGCCTCATGCTTATGTACAGAGTATTGATAAACTTGGATTTTTGGGCGATAGTAGTCTGATTATTAGTCTCTATACAGACAAAAGATATTCGCTAATATACATATATAACTTACGAGGGGATAGACTTTTACGCAAAC
>JALWCU010000142.1 GCA_027015275.1 Bacteroidales bacterium
ATCATTTTAATATTTTAGTTTCAAATTTTATAGGCATTTAGAAGTTTGAATGTTTTATAGGCAGGGAACAAATGTTTTTAAATATAGTTATCACAAGGCGAAACAAGACTGCCACGCTTCCGTCAGTCAGGGGACTGACAAGTTAGTGGACGGACATAATCGCTCGCAGAATCCTGTTTCAAAATTATCAGCATCCTTTTATTAGTTTCCCACAAATACCACTAACGGTTAAAAATAGCAACGAATTTGCGAGCGAGGAACGAGCGTGGCAATCTCGCTTCCGTCAGGACCTGCACTCTTTAAAAAGCTACTCCAAAGCGAGATAAGACTGCCACGCTACGCTCGCAGAATCCTGTTTCAAATTTACCGGCATCCTTTTATTAGTTCCCTACAAAAGAACCTACAATACTATCAACTTTTCAGCCTGAAACCTGAAAAATCTCCTTTTTTACCCCAAAAAACCTTCAAATGTCGGATTATTCCCCCCTCCATGTCGTGTTTGTCCCCTATCACTTGATGTAACTTTGCATTAATTATTAATTAAAATCCTTTCCTTATGAAACTAACCAAAGTGTATAACAAGTTTGATGACTCTCCAAAATTGTTTGTACAAAAACGAAATGCTTTTGAGATCAACCGCTATCATTCCGGAAAAAACAAATTGATCATTTCAACACGTAAATATTTCTACATTCTCAATCCGGATGATATTTATTACCTCAAAGCCGAAAGCAATTACTGCAATATTGTCATGGAAGATAATAAAGCTATTTTATCTTCCAAAACTCTTAAACATTATGCTGTACTTTTACAAGACTTTCCTTTTATCAGAGTTCACAGCAGCTATCTTGTAAATATGAATAAAATACATTTAATGGAAAAAAGAGGCGACTACAAGATCATACTTGAAAACGGAATAAAGATCCCCGTTTCAAGAGGATATAAAGATCTCGTGGTTGCAGAAATCATAAATAAATATTCTTTGATATAATTTCTTATACAGACCTTCTTTGCTGTGAATAAAACTAATATTTAACCTTTAAAATACAAATCAAATGAAAACATCGATCAAACTTTTAATCAGCTTTAGCTTAATGCTATTTATTAATATTAATACATTTGCCCAAAACGTCGGAATTGGAACTACTTCTCCCGATGCCAGTGCCATGCTGGACATCACTAGTACCAGTAAAGGAATACTGGTACCTAGAATGACTGAAGTGCAACGCAATAATATAGCTTCTCCTGCAACAGGGCTTTTGGTTTATCAAAATGACGGAGACATTGGTTTTTGGTATTTTGACGGAACTGATTGGATACGTATTACAACAAAAGATCAAATATTCGAAAGAAATGGTACAACCATAAGACAAACCGCAAACTATAATACCGATGATTTTATTTTCGGAAGGAATTCTTTACCCCAAAACGGAGTATCGGTAACCGGAAATTTGTTTTTTTTCGACAAAAGCAAAGCTGCCTTCAGAATAGGCAAACTAAATAACTCCACAAACTGGGCTCCCAATTATATTGGATTGGCTTCTTTTGCTACCGGAGCAAATTCTAAAGCAAACGGTGACTTTTCCACTGCTATTGGATCTTATACAAAAGCTAGTGGTGATTATTCCACTGCTATTGGACATTATACAACTGCCAGTGGTTATAATTCCACTGCTATGGGATATCTAACTACTGCTCAATCCGGATATGAGATCGCAATAGGAAGATATAATGAGTCATATACCCCTAATTCTACTACAGATTGGGATAATGATGATCGTCTTTTTGTAATAGGTAATGGTTCAGTTTCCAATAAACATAATGCACTTACAATTTTAAAAAACGGCAAAATAGGTATTGGTACTACCTCTCCTCCTCAAAGTTCTATTTTAGCGATAAACAGTACAAATAAAGGATTACTTATACCGAGAATGACAGAAGTGCAACGCAATAACATAGCTTCTCCTGCATCAGGGCTTTTGGTTTATCAAAAAGACGGAAACATTGGTTTTTGGTATTTTGACGGGTCTGATTGGAAAGCTGTGAATAGACCTGATATTATCACTGATGCCGATAGTGATACCAAGATACAGGTAGAAGAAACCACTGATGATGATATTATACGTTTTAATGCGGAAGGAACAGAGATATTTAAGTTTGTCAGGGGAAGGATCATTCCCAATAATTCTGGTTATAGCGTATTTTTGGGTCCGGCTGCAGGGCTAAATGATGACTTTACGGATAACTATAATGTAGGTATTGGAACTAATGCACTTAAACTTGATACCTCAGGATACTATAATACAGCAATTGGCACCGGTTCATTACAACGTAATTCAAATGGGAAAAATAACTCTGCTATAGGATACCATTCTCTTACAAATAATAAAACAGGATATGCTAATACTGCGGTTGGTTATGAATCACTTCAACTTAATACTAAAGGATATAGAAATACAGCGGTCGGAATCAATGCTTTGCAATCAAATGTAAAAGGATTTAGAAATACAGCTATTGGTTATAATGCCAACGTTGGGTCTGATAGTCTTATCAATGCCACTGCCATAGGAGCAAATGCTATTGTAACTGCTGACAGCTGTCTTGTATTGGGTGATGCTGCCAGAGTTGGTATTGGTACCTCCGCTCCTCATCAAAGTTCTATTTTAGCGATAAACAGTACAAATAAAGGATTACTTATACCTAGAATGACAGAAGTACAACGCAATAACATAGCTTCCCCTGCATCAGGGCTTTTGGTTTATCAAAATGACGGAGAAATTGGTTTTTGGTATTATAACGGAACTTCCTGGTTATCACTTAATGATTCAGAATATGTTTCCGACATCATTTCAGATGCCGACAATGATACCAAGATACAGGTAGAAGAAACCGCTGATGAAGATATTATACGTTTTGATGCGGCAGGAAAAGAGATCTTTAAGTTTGTACGGGGAAGGATCATTCCAAATAATTCTGGTTATAGCGTATTTTTTGGTCCGGCTGCAGGGCTAAATGATGACTTTACGAATAACTATAATGTAGGTATTGGGTATAATGCACTTAAACTTGATACCTCAGGATATTATAATACGGCAATTGGCACCGGTTCATTACAACGTAATTCAAATGGGAAAAATAACTCTGCTTTAGGATACTCTTCACTTATAAATAATACAACGGGATATGCTAATACTGCGGTTGGTTATGAATCACTTCAACATAATACTAAAGGATATAGAAATACAGCGGTCGGAATCAATGCTTTGCAATCAAATGTAAAAGGAATTGGAAATACAGCTATTGGTTATAATGCCAACGTGGGTTCTGATAGTCTTATCAATGCCACTGCCATAGGAGCAAATGCAATTGTAACTGCTGACAGCTGTCTTGTATTGGGTAATGCTGCCAGAATCGGTATTGGTACCACCGCTCCTCTTCAAAGTTCTATTTTAGCGATAAACAGTACAAATAAAGGAATACTTATACCGAGAATGACGTCAGCTCAACGTATTGCTATTACTTCACCTGCTACCGGATTATTGATTTACCAGACCAATAATAATACCGGTTTTTGGTTTTATAATGGAACAGATTGGTATAGACTTAAAGATACAAGGACTATTAACGTATCGATTATTAAAAAAGATGTGGTTTATGATATTCCATCAATTGCCGCAAATAGTACTGCAGATGTATATCTGACGGTTAGCGGAGCACAAATGGGATCAACTGTTAGTATTTCTCCAAATAGTAGTTTTAACAATAATATCTACATAGGATATGCAAGAGTTTCTTCTGAAAATACTGTAGAAATGAGAATAGTAAATTCAAACAATACTTCTGTCAATCCAAATAGTAAAACTTTTAATATTACTGTGATAAAATAATGATTGATTGGTTCATTTCTTTTAATAATTCCGTCTTAAACGTGTTCTATGTGTAACACACACAAAACAAGGATCTATGCAACTTGAATACAGAAAATAATATTAATTTTTACTCCCCCCGGAACAAAATAAATGGTCGCCAGGGGAATAATAAGTGGTATCCTAAAAG
>JALWCU010000143.1 GCA_027015275.1 Bacteroidales bacterium
AACCACACCAGAGGAACCCTTAACATCCATCTGGTTAACAAAATCGATGAAAACTGGATACTGTGGCACAAGGAATTTGGCGGCATTTACAATAGCCTCACACATTCAATAATCATAACTCGCTCAGACCTGCCAACAGGTCTTGCACACGAAGTTGGACATTACTTCGGCCTTCTACATCCACACAGAAACTGGAATAAAGGAGAAAAAAGAGCCGAAGCAGTTAGCCGCACCATGACCGTGGACCGACAAGGTCATCGCAACTGCGAATGCCGTGGAGACTATCTGTGTGATACACCAGCCGAACCAGATCTTAGCTTTTTCATGGATGACTCTTGCCATTATATCGGCACTGTAACAGACCCATGGGGCGAACCTTATAAACCGCTGACAGACAATATCATGTCTTACCAACCTAACAAAAAATGCCGCAAACATTTCACAAGGTACCAGAGAGCTGTCATACTCTTGAGCCTCGAAAATTCACGATTTTATAAATTCTGGAAAACAAGCAAACAAAATATTTCCTTCACCCCAGATAAATATGAACCTGATGACTATATTCAGATCCCCACGCTTCTGCTTCCCTTCCGCAGTCAATATCACACTTTTCATCTGGTTTATACAGCAAAAAGCCTAAGGGAAAACACAAACGACTTTTTCAAATTTTATCCACACCCAGGCACAACAATCTACCTTTCTTTGACCAAAGCAAAACATACCTTCCCACCAGTGAGAATATCAATGTATGACAATTTCTATAACCTAATCTTTTCACGTGAAATACAGAGCCCAAGCGTAATAAAACTTCCTACTGTTTCATCTCCAGTATGTTACATAAAACTACAAAGCCTAAGCCCACTGGCTTTCGGAGAGCTGTTCGATTACAACGTTGAGCTCCAGCAGTTCTGAGATAATATGAATTTTTATTAAGATAGTTTGAAGCAAATGTGTATTTTTGTATAATTGCATAACATGAAATAAATATTAGTAAAAATGGGAAAATACGAATCAAACGAACTGAAAGATACTCGTTCTGGCTTTGGTCAAGGACTGCTGGAATTGGGTCAAACCAATCCTAACGTAGTGGCATTGTGTGCTGATTTGACTGGCTCACTTAAGATGGATAAGTTTGCAAAAGAATTTCCAGAGCGATTTATCGAAGTGGGTATTGCAGAGGCTAATATGATAAGTCTTGCTGCCGGACTGGCTACTTCTGGAAAAATTCCTTTTGTTGGTACATTTGCCGTGTTCGGCGCAGGCAGAGTTTACGATCAAATCCGCCTTTCTGTAGCATATTCCAACAAAAATGTCAAAATCGCTGCTTCTCACTCTGGTCTCACTGTTGGCGAAGATGGCGCAAGCCACCAGATGTTAGAGGATATTGCCCTTATGCGTGCTCTGCCTAATATGACAGTGATCAATCCTTGTGATTTTAACCAGACAAGAGCCGCAACATTAGCAGTAGCCGAATACGTGGGTCCTGTTTATCTCAGATTTGGACGTCCCAAAGTACCTAATTTCACGCCAGCAGAACAAAAATTTGAAATAGGAAAAGCTATTTTGCTAACACAGGGCACTGATGTTACAATATTTGCCACAGGTCATCTGGTATGGAAAGCTCTCAAAGCAGCAGAAGAACTGGACAAGCAAGGTATCTCAGCAGAAGTCATTAACATTCACACAATTAAACCAATAGACATAGAAGCTATCCTTGAATCTGCTAATAAGACACGTGCCGTGGTTACAGCCGAAGAACATAATGTTCACGGCGGACTGGGTGATGCCGTTGCACAAGTACTTGCCCAGCGCTTGCCAACTCCAATGCAGTATGTCGCTGTTTATGACCAGTTTGGCGAAAGCGGAAAGGCTGATGAGCTCATGAAAAAATATGGACTCGAAACAGACAATATTATCCAGGCAGTACACAATGTGCTTAAATATAAGCATAGATGAAAAAAGACTTCCTGCGTGAAATACTTGGCAAAATACGGAATGTATATGTACTGGAAGAAGTTGAGAATCCGCAAAATGTCTTTGAATATATTGAGCTGGCTGTGAAAGTCAAAGCCAATATTGACAAAGAGCAGGTTCTGTCCAGAAAAGACAAATTATTCGACAAAGACCTGAGTCTTGACGAAAGGAAAAAACTACTTATACAATTAGCTTCTGTAGATGATATTCAAGCCTATAAAACATTAGAAGAGTTCAGTAAATCAGCACTGGCTCAGGAAGTT
This sequence comes from Bacteroidales bacterium, assembly GCA_027015275.1. Lineage (GTDB taxonomy): Bacteria > Bacteroidota > Bacteroidia > Bacteroidales > S143-33 > S143-33. The sequence continues at coordinate 2,238 of JALWCU010000143.1, forward strand.
AGCGATTTTGTCAAAATTGCTCTGCAAGAGAGCCGCACACTCTTGCAGAGCTCACTCCTGGGTGAGCCAAGCATTCTCATTACATCAGGTCTGGGCGGCAAGGATGACAAACTCAGATACTTTGCCATTCTCTATGCAAACGAGAAAAAAGATTTTACCAGCACTCAGACACAGATAATTGAAAAAGAAACAAAATTTATCGCTGAAGAAAACGACTGCGAAATAGAAAAAATTGATTTCCATGGTTACTTTGTTATCTTGCTCTTGTTCATCCCATACTCCATGGCGCCTTCTGACTTTTTGGACAACTTAATCGAAAATATCAATTACCTTGGCAACTTCATAAGCACAGATTATATCCTGCGTAATGACAAAACCCTTTCTGCCGAAGAAAGTAAAAACTTGATTGACAAAATCTACAGTGGTGAACTAAAAATCAATCAAATAGACACCTTTATTCAAGACATTGGACTACCACCGCTTGATAAATGAAACATCTAACAAAAACCAAACATGAAAAGAATTATATTCATAGGTTGGCTAATAATCATGAGCCTATATAGCTATGGGCAATCAGTTATCGACACTGCACAAGATTATGACTTCTACCAATTAGGACAACATTACAAATACCATATACTCAAGCAAGGCGAATCTCTCTATGCTTTGTCAAAGGTTTACAATATTCCCTTGGACCAACTTATATCTCATAATCTTTTCAAAAACAATTATGTCAAGCCAGGTGATGGCGTTAAAGTACCGGTCGTTGACGACAACTTTGTTCCCAAACCACTGGAAGACACCATAGTATGCTGCCTACATAAAGTGAAACGAAACGAATCGCTTTATTCCATTGCAGATGCGTACGGGGTTAGCCAACAACTGATTATCCAATTTAATCCGTCTATACAAAAAAAAGGACTGAGAAGAAGAAGATACATCAGAATACCAGAAATCAAATCACGCCAGGACGTACAAGACCCATTCTTTATCTACCATATAATACGCAAAGGCGAAACCCCACAATTAGTGTCTTTGTACTTTAATATACCTACTGCGGATCTAATGGAATTCAATTCGCAACAAGATTTTAGTTTTGGTCATGTGGTAGCAGTGCCAAAAAAACATTACAATCCAACACAAACAAGCATTCTACGTGCTGATTACCTGGAACTTCCAGACCTTACTGGACTTGATGAGTTGCAATTCATCTCACCTGCCAACCCACCGTGTAAAAATTATCATTACAGCAGTGACTCAACCTTTAATATTGCACTTCTCCTGCCATTGTTTATTAATGAAAATCAAGCTCAACTCAGCGGCGCAAATGGTCGCAATTTCATGCTTTTTGACAAAACAAACATCTTTTATCAATACCTGTTCGGCACTTTCATAGCCATAAACGAACTGCAACAACTGGGAATAAACATACATCTCCACATATACGATACCAGACGGGACTCCACACGACTGAAAAACATACTCCAACAACCAGAAATGAAAAACATGGACTTGATAATCGGACCTGTGTATTCCTATAATTACAAAATCATTAAACCTTTCTCCTACCAATATCACATAAACTTCATATCGCCTCTATCACACAAACATGAAATCATAGACCGAAATCCCTTTGTCTTCATGGTTACGCCTTCTGACAAAATGTTAATGAAGCGTATAGCACAATTCATCGCGCCCTCAGCTGACACCGTCAAAACACTGGTACTCACAGAATATTATGACAACGAACAACAACAACAAGCTCAGCAGCTTACAAAGTATCTGAAAGAAATGGCTTGGCAAACATTAGCCCT